>DASSNZ010000433.1:0-2233 GCA_035701135.1 Verrucomicrobiia bacterium | reverse complement strand
CGTAGCGCGAAACACCTTCGATGCCGACGTGTTTGGCATCAACCGTAGCGTCCGTTTCCAGATAATCGAG
Source organism: Verrucomicrobiia bacterium (assembly GCA_035701135.1). Taxonomy (GTDB): domain Bacteria; phylum Verrucomicrobiota; class Verrucomicrobiia; order Limisphaerales; family DASXHY01; genus DASXHY01. The sequence continues at coordinate 2,163 of DASSNZ010000433.1, read as the reverse complement.
GCCGCGCGCCGCGCCCCACGCCCAGGCCCGCAACGCGCCCCAATCCTCCGGTTTGCGAAATTGCCCTTTGTTGCACAAACCGATAATGCCCCTGGTCAATCCCGCACCGTTGTCCGCCTGAATGCTTCCCGGAACAATCGTGGCGTAACCCCAGCCGTCGGCAATCAATCTTTCCTGCGAACTTGGACCGGACGGAGCCGAGCCAAATCGGCGAAAACCATTGGTGGGTTCAGGCTCGCCCGCGCGACGCGGAAATCCGCTGCCGCCAAAACCGCCAAACATCATCAACACCGGAACGGGACTTTTGGCATTGGCCGGCGTCACGAGCGTCATCTGAATATCCACGTTGATGGATGGACAGGATGAATTGTCCACGTGTCCGACCAGTTGTTTTGCGATGACCGGAATTTTCCCGACAACACGATCCGTTGCCTGAGTTGTAATCGTCCACGTTACTTTTGGAACGTTCTTCGGCACGCGCCCATAAACTTCCCTCTCAAAATCCTCCACGATTTCGGGCCGTCGCTGGTTCCACCACATTTCCGGCGTCGTGACTTTCTTTCCGTTTTTCAACGTGAGCGCGTCCGGATAATCCGGAAAAGGATTCGCCCTGGCCTGATCATAATTGGCTGCGTCCGGCGCGTTGGCGTTGCCGTTGGGACCTGGCCGCAGTTTTGTGATGCCCAATTGCGCCATCATGTTTGAATGATCCAGTTCCGTGGCGGCGTTGTTTCCGAAACCGGCAAAACCGCGACGCGCTCGCGGCGCGGACCTGGCGGCATTCGTCGCCGCGCGATTCTGCGCGAAAAGATTTCCGTCAGAAATCAACAGCATGACTGCGGCAACAACAAAACCGCACGAACACACGAAAGAACGCCTGTCGTTACACATAAATTCAGGGAGTGAAATTTTTCGAGAGGTAGCAGATAAACCGGCCAATGCAATCTTAAAAAAGCACAAACCACACCGAGTTTGCTGCTACCGATTCTTTTCACTCTTCACCAGCGGATTGCGCGTTTTGAGTTGCGGAAAGTATTATTTGCCGAACAGCAGTCCGGGCATTGCCAATGACAATTGCGCGTGAGCCTGGCCGTTCAATTTCGCGCCGGTGACGATGTTGTTCGTGCATGAGGCGTCGTTCACACGAAACGCGCCGCTGCCACAGCCATCGGCCGTCAATCGCGCAAAAGTATTATTGATGCATTCCGGCTGGATTTTGTTGTTGAAAGCCACGTCCATGTTTTCCGCAATGAACACGCCATAATGACGGCTGTCGCGAATTGAAATATCGCCAAACTGATTGTCCCGGCTCCAGCGCATGAAAATGCCGATGTCGTTTCGCGCAAGTTTCACATTATCAAACACGTTGTGGTGAACATTTCCATCAAGCGAAATTCCCGCGCCACCCGCGTTGTCGTGCAAATTGAGATTTGTGAACGTGCAATGATCGCTCTGAAAACACGCGACGCCGTCGAAGTAATTGTCGAAGGAATTCAAACCGCGAACCGTGAGCCGCCGCGTGTTCGCGGTTGTGACGACGCCGCCGGAACGCGCCCGCGCCGTGGTAACATTTTCGATAATCGAATCGCTGACGTTTTGGGCTGTGATGCCGTTGTTGCGGATTTGAGAGCCGTCACCGTTGATCTGCCAGCATTCCTGCTGTTGATGCGCGCGGTTGCCGTCAATGAAAAGATCGCTCACGCGCAGATGTTTTACAAGTTTCGGATGATTGACCGGCTCGCCCATAATGATGACCGGGCAATTCGCATTGTCGGCGAGGAACAAAACCGTTTTGCCACCGGCACCGCGCAAACTCTGTCCGTCGCGGCTCAAAACGATCGGCTGGCGAACTTCAATTCGTCCGGCCGGCAAAACGACTTCACCGCCGGCGTCCGGAAGACAATCCAAAGCGCGCTGAATTTCCGACACGGTTGGATTCGCCGGCAGAGTAACTATTGTTGCGGGCTGCGCCGGGACTGCGAACGCGGCCACGGGAAAAAGGAGCGCGCCCGCGAGGGAGCTTTTTGCGAATCCGCGTAAATTCTTCAGGACATTTTTCATCGGTAAGATGAAACTAAGGGAACCGGCAGCGAATTCATCGCCGATGCCCGCTGATATTTTTGTCAGGAAATGTCCGACAAGTCTATTTCAGACCTTCAAATC
>DASSNZ010000432.1:0-10973 GCA_035701135.1 Verrucomicrobiia bacterium | reverse complement strand
CGGAATTTCGCGAGCGTTATCTGCGTCTGATGCGCGAAGCCGCCGAGCCGTATCTCTGGCCCGCGCAGCGCCGGACGATCAAAATTGTTCCCGCCGTTCTCGGCGATCTTTCGCAGGCCATCGGCGCCGCGCTCGTCGCGCTGTATCGGAAAACGCAATAGTCGCGAAAACGCGATTCAATATTCTCTCAAAACGGGACTCGTGTCACTCGTCCCTCCGATAAATGCGTTTCGGAAAATTGGGTTTCCTTTTGCCGAGTTCCGCGTCGCGGTTTATCATTTCGCATGAATCCGCCGACAACGCGCGCCCACACCAATTCGCTTGCGAACGAGAAATCGCCGTACCTTCTTCAGCACGCGCACAATCCCGTAAACTGGTTTCCGTGGAGCAACGCCGCGTTTGAAAAAGCGCGCCGAGAAAACAAGCCGATTTTTCTCAGCATCGGATACTCGACGTGCCATTGGTGCCATGTCATGGAACGCGAAACGTTCGAGGACGAAAAAGTCGGCGCGTTTCTGAACGAACATTTCGTCAGCATCAAAGTGGATCGCGAGGAGCGCCCGGACGTGGATAAAATTTACATGTCGTTCGTGCAGGCGACGACCGGCGCGGGCGGCTGGCCGATGAGCGTTTTTCTCACGCCGGATTTGAAACCGTTTTTCGGCGGAACTTATTTTCCGCCGGAAAGCCGTTATGGCCGGCCCGGTTTTCTCGATCTGCTCCGGAATATTCAGCAGCTTTGGGAAACGCGCCGAAACGATCTTTTTCAATCCGCAAACGAAACGCACGAAACGCTCGAACGCATGGCGCAAAAAATTGAAACGCCGACCGATTCGATGAACGCGCAGGAAATTTTGCGTCACGCCGGAAATCTGTTCAAAGAACATTACGATGCGCGAAACGGCGGATTCGGCGGCGCGCCGAAATTTCCGCAACCGAGCCAGCCGCGATTTCTGCTGCGCTACGCCAAACGTTTCGGTGACGCGGAAGCGATTCGCATGGTTCTTCACACTTGCGAACGGATGGCGGCGGGCGGAATTCACGATCAACTCGGCGGCGGGTTTTCGCGTTATTCGGTGGATGCCGAATGGCTCGTACCGCATTTTGAAAAAATGCTCTACGACAACGCGCAACTCGCGCGGTTGTATCTGGACGCCCACCTGATCGGCAAACTCGAAACCCGAAATCCGAAACCCGAAACGGATTTTGCGTCCATCGCGCGCGATATTCTCGATTACGTGCTGCGCGACATGACGCATCCCGACGGTGGATTTTATTCCGCCGAAGACGCCGACAGCGAAGGACATGAAGGAAAATTTTATTGTTGGACGCGCGCGGAATTATCGAAACTTTTGTCGCCGGAGGAATTCAACGTCGCCGTCCGATATTTTGGAATTACGGAGCAAGGCAATTTCACCGATCACAGCCATCCGGGTCCGTTGCCGAATCAAAACGTATTGAGCATCGTGGATTCCAAAATCGCAAACGATGACCTGCCCCTGCTCGATTCGGCGAAACGCAAAATGCTCGACGCGCGCAATCGCCGCGTCCGGCCGCATCTCGACGACAAAGTGCTCGCATCGTGGAATGGTCTGATGCTCGGCGCGTTTGCGCGGGCTTACGCGGTTCTTGGCGAGGAACGCTATCTCGCCGCGGCAATGAAAAATCTGAAGTTCATTCAGGAAAACCTTTGGAGTGCTGCCGGTATCTTGCCGGCGGATCAAACCGAAAAACAGAATTTCCGGCAGGATGCCGAAAGCACGCTTTTCCATCGCTGGCGCGACGGCGAACGCGATTCGGTGCAATTGCTCGAAGGCTACGCTTTTCTTTTGTCAGGCGTGATTGATTTGTATGAAGCCACGCTGGAGTCCAATCACTTGGATTTCGCCATTGCGCTCGCAGACGCGATGATTGAAAAATTTTATGACGTGGAAAAAGGCGGATTCTGGCAAAGCATCGCGGGCGCGGACGATTTGATTTTGCGCGTCAAGGAAGATTACGACGGCGCGGAGCCATCCGGAAATTCCGTCGCGATTCTCGCGTTGCTGAAACTCGGCGCAATCACCGGAGAAAAAAAATTCAGCGACGCCACCAGGAAAAGTTTGCGCCTGTTCGCCGGGCGTTTGCAGCAATTGCCGCAGGCAGTTCCGTATCTCCTTCAGGCGCTGGATTTTTCCGTCGAAGAACCCCGGCGCGCCGTCGTCGCCGGCGGCTCTCCGCAAGAAAAGCGGGAATTGTTGCGCGCGATTCATTCCGTTTATCATCCGAACAAAATCGTTTCGGGCAACACCGGCGCGGTGGAGGAATTTGCGCGAACTTTGCCGTCGAAAGAAGACGCAATGGTTTATCTCTGCACCGGAACCGCGTGCCAGGCTCCGACGAATGACGTGGAAAAAATCCGCGAAATGCTGCGTTGAAAATCGTGGCGAAAAACCAGTTCAAACATTTTTACTGTCCACTCCCAGTTTTCGCCATCTGTCAGGAAATGGAGACGCGACAATTGTTTTCAGCAAAATGGAGCGCACTTCGCTTCGCGTGATTTTGATTCGCTCGCGCGGATCCAGCACCTTTCCCGTTCGCAAACGCGCAATCGTTTTTTGTCCGATTAAAACCGGCCACGCGCACGCGAGCCGAATTCGCAGGCGTCGGCGCGGAATAGTATTCGTGTAATTCCAGCCGGCGACCAGATGCGCACTCGCCATGTCCAGATGACGATTGTAAAGCGGCCGGAATTTCGGCTCGTTCGCCGGTTCCAACAAATCCGCCGGACTCAATCCGAGCGAACGCAATTCATCTTCCGGCAAATAGCAGCGACCGTTCCGAAGGTCCGTCGGCAAATCGCGCAAAATATTTATCAGTTGAAGTCCTTTTCCGAATCGCACGCCGTCCCGAATGAATTTTTCATCATTCAACTGTGCGTCGGGAAAAACATGCGCGCGGCACATTTTCGTCCAGAATTCGCCGACGCATCCGGCGACGCGATACGTGTAATCGTCGAGTTCGGTTTCATTTTGCAGCGCGAGAACGCGCGTCGCCGAAGCATTCGCGAACCGGCGCAAATCCAGTTCCTGGCCGCTCGCAATCGTCGCGAGAACATCGCGAATCATTTGCCGGTCCGTTTCGGAAAAATGATTCAGCAACGCGAGACCGGCCTCGCATTTTTCCAGCAGAATCCGTTCGGCGGGCAATCCCTGTTGCCGCGCCAATTCGCCGAAATCCAGCGGCGCGGCGTTTTTGCCCGAAATTCGCGCGGAGAATTTTTGCAGTAATTCAAGGCGCCGCTCGATGGAAACCAAACCCGTGTCGGCAATGGTGTCGGTCGTGCGCGCGAGAAGATAAGCGAGGCCGATTTGCGGGCGAATGGATTTCGGCAGCACGCGCAACGTGAGATAAAACGAGCGCGAAACATTTTTCAGCAAACCCGTGAGCAATTCATTTGACGCGTGTGCCATTGGCAAAATGAAACACAGACCGGACGCGGATGTCAGCATCGGATTGCGAAATCGGAAAGCGGATCAAATCATCGCGAGCGCCGTGTAATTTTTTATCCGCGAATTATTCGTCCGAAAAAATCGGAAATCTGACGAGACCGAATTGATTATTTTATCCGCTCGCAGACGATGCGGGGTTCCAATTGCTGGACCGCGTCGCGCACCGCCGCCGAATGCCGTGCGTAATCGCTTGCTGGAAATCGCCCGGCGGGTCGGAATAACCGCGCGGTAAAATGGAGATTATTTCCGCGCGTTTCACTTTTACTTTCGCAGGTGACAAATGAATCCGTCATGCCCTGAGGTGAGCCGCCGGAAATTCGGGCTTTGTAGCCGTCCGGCGGCGTAACTGTCACAGACGTTTCCACAGTCAGAGGAATTGCAATCTCGAAAGGCATGAGCCGTTTTTCCACGGGTTCTTCCGCAAAATACACGTTTTCGCAACCCGCCGGGAGACTGCCGCTCAACTGTTTTTGCGCCCAGTGAAATTGGCTGCGGAGCAGATAAGTGACTTTCAATTCCAATGGCAGTTCCGGTTGTTCGATTCCGTTGATTTCAAGATTCAGAATTTCGCCCGATCCGCTTGTAAATCGCGCAATGTAAGAGCGGCGGGCGACCGAGGACGCGCCCGCTAGCAAATTGCGCAGGTAAGCGCCATGAACTCCCTCGAATTTTAAAGTTTCGCTCACAAGAGCATCGCTGCGATTTGTAAATTCTATCGTGCGTTCAATCTGGATGAGGCTCGCGTTGGTCGGGTAATCCGGAATTCGAACGAACCGCGGATTGCGCTCGTCCAAAATCAGCGCGTCCTGACCTGCAAGGCCGTCCATCCACGGTTCTCCGAGGTTGGCTCCTTTATCGGTGCAATCCAGGAATACGTCGTCTGCCGGTCGTGAAACATAAACGATCATGTGATCGAATTGATCCAGCGACGGAATATCTTTGCGCACAGAGGATTTGACGCTGACCAACGCCAACGATGCCGGAATGCCGGCCGCATCGAGCAGTTGGCGCGCGAGCAGAGCGTGATCTTTGCAATCGCCGTAGCGGTTTCGCAAAATCTCAGGAATGCTGTGTGGAACCCGTGCGCGCCGGCCAAATTCAATGGCCTTGTAAACGTAATTCGTTTGGACGTACGCGGCGATGGCGGAAATCTTTTGCGCCGCGTTCGTGGATTGACCCGTAATTTTTTTCGCGAGAGCCTGGATTTCTTCCGAGCTATCCAGACGATCTCGAATCGTTGCGAGATAATTCGTCACCAGCCCCGGCCATTTCGCGGAGGCGTCGCCAAGCCAGACCGTGGGTAAATAATCCCCGCGTGTCGGCAACTCCGGCTCCCAGCGAATCAGCGTCGGGTTGGCCTGACGCCAAAGCAAACCGTCCGCGACTTTTTCCGGTTCAATGACTGGCGAACTCACGTAACGCACGGCCTGCGTGTCGCCCGTCAGGTAAAGAATTTTGTCGGAGCCAGGATAACCGCGCGCAAATGAGTTCGGCAGAAATGGGAATTCGTCGCATGTTCCCAACAGACGGCGGGAAACAATCAGTTCGATGACAGCTCCCGGCTGCAATCCGGAAACCGGGATGTTAAGAATTTTCGAATTGTTCGCGGAGAGTTGGCTGCGGTCATCAAGAACGTAATAGTCAGAAACGCGTCCCGTGCTTACAAGCATTCCCGCCGCGTCTCTCACCTGAAGTGCGTTGACAAAAAGCTCCTCGTTCATCGGCTCGAAGCGGATTTGAAATGTGCTGAACGCGGAAACGCCTTTGGCGGTCAGTGTTCTGACCGTGACATAATCAGTCTGCCTGAGTTCTTTTCCTTTTTTGAATGACACGGCATGAACGTCCCGCAAGTAACATGCGCCTTCCTCACGGCCTATGTCTTTTGCCACGGATTGCATTTTCAACAATTCATCCGGAATTTTTACCGGCTTGATTTCGGTTTTGATTCCGACTGTCGAACCTTCGCCGAGCGCGCTGGAAACAATTTCCAGAAACTGTTGCACGGTGGCGTCCGATGGCGCGTCTTTGGCGGCCTGTTCAAAGGAAATCCTGGCGTCGCGATACCATTTCAAGGCGAATTGCGCCCGGCCTTTTAAAATCCACGCCGTCAGCGATTCGCCCTGATTTTCAAAAAGCTTTTCGCTCAATTTCAACGCGTCATTCGCGCGGCCACCCTGGATGTACGCGTCGCCGAGCGAATATGCGACTCCCAGGTGAAAAGGATTCCGGGCACGTTCGGTTTCCAATAACGCGATGGCTTTGTCCGTTCTTTTCAATTGCTCCAAAAGACGCGCCTGGGTCACGCGCAAATCGGGCGTGTCGCGCTGCTCAAGAAGTTTTTCAATTTCCGTCAACGCCTGTTCCGGATTTCCATTTTCTGAAAGAAGCCGGACATATTCCTCAAGCGCCGCATCATCGCTGAAGCCATTCGCAAAAAGGCGGGAATAAATGGCCAGAGCCGATTCCGTTGAGCCGAGCCGCGCCTCAAGGAAAGCCTCTCGCGCCTCCAGATTCGGATGTGATTTGACGAAATCCGCGTGTGCGTTCAATGCGTCGAGCGCATCACGAAATCGCCCTGCGCTGGTATAAGCTTGCGCCAGGTTGGCGAGATACGGAGTTTTTTCAAGAACGCCGCCGAGTTCGACTGCGGTTTTAAAATAGCGGGCGCTTTGCTCGAACTGATTTTCTTTGTAGTAAATCATCCCGATGGAATTCAGCAGCATTTGATGCGCGCGTTTTTCCCTCGGCGACATCCGAGCGGGATCGGGTTCCAAAATCTGACCGTCGAGAAACTCTACGCGCGACATCGCGTCGTCCAACAAAGCATCTTTTCGCTCATGATCGCTGGCTACCCACGCCGATACCAGATAAGCCACGCCGCGACCTTGCAATACTTTGAAGCGATACGAATATTTTTTGCCGTCCAATCCCTCGCGGGTCAGAGTTGTCGCGATTCCCTCCAACTCATTTTCATGAATCGCGCGCGCGCGTTTCAACGGATCTTCGCCGTCGAATAATCCTCCAATGTTCAGAAAACCGCGATATATGGCATCAGGCCGCGCGGGGAGATCCATGAGATGAACAGCGCTGACGGCAAGCGCAACGCCATCGCGATTTAAAACTCCGAATGTCGCGTAGGGGCAATCGGTATCGAGCTTTGTCCATTCAATTGCTTTGAAATCCGCGCATCGGACGCGGTACTGAAAATTAGTTGAAACAAAATCCGCCACGAAACTTTTTCCTTCGCGCGGCGGAAGGCGCTCCGGATCAATGATCTCAAACCCGTCGAAAAGCTGGTCGGCTTCGCGGCTGATTTCCTTTTGGTCTTCAGTTCGACCCCATGCCATCAACTGATAAGACCAACCGTTCGTTACGAAAAACCATTGCGTATAAAAAAGATCATAATCACGGACTCTCGCCTCCGTTTGAACCCGCAAACCGTTCAGGCGCCCGATTCGCGATGGAAATCGTTTGAGCACATGAGCCGATTCCGCCGCGCTTCTCAAATGCGCTGCTGCAAAATCCGCCAGAGACTCCGTCGTAAATTCCGAATTCCCGAGCCGTTCGGGAATGATCATGAAAAACATCTCGGGACGGCTTCGAATAAACGCCAGCTTCGCGACAGGATTTAGTTTTTTTGCGTCCCATTCCGTCCATGGCCGGTCCGGCGCGGAGAATCGAAAATTGTAATCATTAAAAACCAGCGTTTCGCCCGAATGCGGTTGTTTCGCGAGCCGGCCATTTTTACGTGCGACCGAGAAAATCCCGGCAATGGTGAACACAAAAAAAATTCCAGAAAGGATCAGTCCCCAAACGGCCTGTGCGCGGCCTTGCCTGAATCGCCCCGAGTGTTTTTTGTATTCAATCAATCCAAGGATGCTGAAAACAACCGCCGATAACACCGAACCAACACTCAAAAGTCCGAACAGCCCGCCTGCTATTGCGGATTTTAAACCCAGTCCGAGCAAAAAGTCGTAGATTGAGGTGGTGAACCATGCGATCACCAACAACATCAATCCAAGGACACATTTGGTGTTCGTTTCAGGGCGGCGGGCGATGGCGGCACATTTTACAAGGCCCGCCAGCAATAGAATCAGCACCAAAATTTTCCCGACGCTGTGTCCAATCGCATAAGCGTCGGAGTGGGTCGCTGCTTCCGCGATAAACATTTGAATGTCAGGTGTTTCGCTTTGACGGATTTAATCCGAAGGCCGTTGCCGCATTCCATACTTCAGAATTCCTCGCGAATGCGAGGTTATATTCTCAGAATTGAATGAAATGTTGAATTCGAATTGAGACTGTTCGCGTTGAAATCAATGCGAACTGATTTGGACTTCCATTAAAAAAAGGAATCGCTCTTTTGAATTTTTCATTCCAGAACTTCGGCCGTTTCAACCGGCGCTCCCTGGATTTCTTCGAGGCGTTTTCCCGATGTTTCTTTTCCATTCACCCAAAGAATGATCGCGGCAAGCAAAAGCGGAATGGCCAGAGACAACGCGGGAATCACCAGCCCGGGAAACACAGTCATGATGATCGCCACCGCCGACGGCCCGACGACGCCGCCGATTTTGCTGCTGCTGGCCGCCACGCCGCCGCCCGTCGCGCGGAAACGCGTCGGATACAGTTCCGCGCTGTACGGAGAAAGCATCGCGATCATTCCGCTCAAGCCAATCAAAAGCATGACGGTGAGCGCGGTAAAAAACGCCTGGCTGTCGCCGGGTTTGAAAATGGAAAATCCGCCTAACACAATCGCCGTCGCGAGCGCGAAAAAAACCATTGTTCGTTTGCTGCTCCAAAAACCATACAACCACGCCACGATCGCGCAGCCCGGGACCGCGATCAGCGCGGCCTCCGCCAAAAGCCGGTTCGCAATCCGGTCGTCCATTTTCAGATAATCCTGAAGAATCGTCGGCAGCCACGTCAGAAATCCCCAGTTCACCAGCCCCCAAGCCATTCCATAAAAACAAACCGTGAACGTGATCAGCGCATAGGGTTTGCGAAGAAGTTGTTTGAAGGCGAAGGCGTGTTCCGCCCGTTCGCCGGCCGCGGTGACGTTGGTCCGGATCAATTCAACATCGAATCGCGCCAACGTTTTTTGCGCTTCCGAAACCCGGCCGGCCTGCAAAAGAAATCTTGGCGATTCCGGAATGTACCGGCTGAGCAGAACCACAAGCAGCCCGGTGGGAATATTGAGCAGCCAAAGAATTCGCCAGGTGTAGAGCGGCTCCAGCCATGCCGCCGCGCCGCTTGCGGCCAGATAACCGCCGGCGCTCCCGAGTCCGCCGACGAGAACGGAAAGCCAGCCGCGATGCCGCGCCGGAACCATTTCCGCCAGCAACGCAAAAACAATCGGCAACAATCCGCCGGCGGACAATCCCATGAAAAGACACATGACGAGATTCCATTTGAAGGCCGGCATGCAACCGCAAATCCCGGTGCTGACGAAAATCAACGCGGCCAGCAAAATGGAACCGCGCCGTCCCAGCCGGTCCGCCAAAACGCCCCAGACAATCGAGCCGACCGTTGTTCCGATCATCGCAAAGAACGCCAGCAACGAAACTTCCGACGTGCTGATGCCGTATTCGCGCCGCATTCCAGGAACAACAAATCCGATCGTCGCCGGCTTCATCACGTCCACAACCAGCGCGATTCCAAGAACCGCAACGAGTTGCCAATGCGCCCAGCCGAGTCGCGCGTTGTCCAGCGCGTGAAGCTGAAATTTCACATTCCCGTCGTTTGTCTGCGTCGCATGAACGGGAAACAATCCATACGCCGCCAGCCCGATGCCGGCCACGATCAGAAGCATCCCGAATTCCATGAACATCATCGGCATTCCCGCCGGTTGAGAACGCAATCCGCTCCGTTCAAGAAATTCGGGAATGTGACATCCCACGCCGGCGAGGATGTAGAGAACCCCGGACCAGAAAGCGATTCTATGAGTTGTGATGCGGCTTTTGATTTCCACAGGTCGCGGAGAGATTAGAAACGCGGAAGATGGAAGGCAAACGGAGATCCGTGCAATGTTTTCTTCTGCCGACAAGATGTCGGCAGCACCTTTTGCGAAGATTTCAACACGGCATTTTAAAATGCGCGGAAAATTTTATCGCATCCGATTATCGCGTTTGAACTCGGCGTGGCTGTCGAGAAACAGACGATTGAAACCGCCGGGATGCACGGCGCGCCCGCGCAATTCCGGAGGAAGACTCGCGACCGTGTCGGGAAAATAGGGATCAACCGTCAGTTCAATGTCCGACGCGCCCGCCGCCATGTCGCTCGCGCATTGCGCCACGGTTTTTCCCCAGAACACATCCTGCGGAACCGGCTGATTGGTCCCGTCGAATCGCCACAGCCAATACGTCACGGCGGAATCGGAATCGCCGGGCCGCGATTCCTGCGTGGCTTGCGGAACATTGCGCAACGGCAATGATTTGATGGCCGGGCAGACCCAGATCGCGTCGCCAGGCAAATCATTGGACAACGTCGCCGCCGCCCAGCCGCCGCGCGGATCGGATGGCGGCCAGGTTGTCCAGGGTTTGAATCCGAGGGAAATTTTCAAATCGCGCCGGTCGGGAAACCGGTCGTCGTTGTCCGAAAGCAGCAGCGTGAATCCGATTCCGATCTGGCGCAGGTTCGAGAGACACGCAACCTGTTTGGATTTCGCTTTTGCCCGCGCCAATGCCGGCAGCAACAGCCCGGCCAGAATCGCGATGATCGCAATCACCACGAGCAATTCTATCAGCGTGAACGCGCGGCTTCGCTTGAGCGTTGAACAGGATTCCTTCATCCGACCGCCCGCAGATTTGCAGAATGAAGTCATGGTTTGAATGGGTTATGCACCCCGTCAGAAAAAATTTGGATTTCGCGCAAAAACAAATTCCTCGACAACGCGCCCGGCAATCAGATGTTCCTGAACGATGCGCTCCAAAACTTCCGGCGTGCAGGAGCGATACCACACGCCTTCGGGATAAACAACCGCAATCGGCCCGTGCATGCAAACGCGAAGGCAATTCGCTTTCGTCCGAAACACCAGCGGTTCGGGGCCAACCAGATTCAATTCCGCGAGGCGCTTTTTCAGAAAATTCCACGATGCAAGCCCCTGCTCTTTCGTCGCGCATTTCGGCTCCGTCTGGTCCGCGCACAGGAAAATGTGCCGCCGGTATTTTTCAAGGCCGAGCGCGACGGACTGTTTTTCCAGTTCGGGATTCATGCGCATGTTCGAAGAACTACGTATTTAGATCATTCAAGGATGTCTTAAGCAGAAATACAGCCATTCTGCTGCTGGAATAACAATGATGCTCTTGTTAGTTCCGTCGTCGGAAATTCCAAATCCGCTGTAACCGCTCGGCGTCCAGCTCTGATTTCGCAAATCTGAATTTTGCCACAACGACCAGCCGGCGGAATCTGACGGCCACGAAACGCGCATATGATGGACCGAACGACTGATTTTCAGCGTAGGTGTGGAATTTGGCGACGGAAATACCG
>DASSNZ010000431.1:0-8147 GCA_035701135.1 Verrucomicrobiia bacterium | reverse complement strand
TTGCTCGGCGCTGAGTTGAAGCGGATTGGGCGTGGGCAACTGTCGCGCGAGTTCGGCGGCCATTGCTTCGGCTCCGTGGCGGCGCGGCGCGAAAATCAGAATCGGTCCAAGATCCTCGGCGAGCGATTTGGCGACGAGACGCGGCCAATAACCGCGAATTTCGCCGGGCACATGATAATTCAGATTCGCCGCGTGAATTTCTTCGAGCGGAACGGGCCGTTGATCGTGACGAATCAGAATCGCCTTGCGTCCAAGACGTTGGAGCCATTTCACGACATCATGCGGATTGGCGACGCTGCCGCTGAGCAGAAGCAATTGTGTTTGCGGCGGCGCGAGGGCGATGGCGAGTTCGTAATTCAATCCGCGATCTTCATCGCGAATCATTTGATATTCATCCACGACTAGCAACGCGGAACCGTCGCCCTGAATCAGCCGATTTTTCTGAGTTTCCAGAGTGGCCACGACCACCGGCGCGCGAAGATTTTCCGCGAGATCGCCGGTGGCAATTCCAACGTCCCAGCCGCGCGCGCGCCATTCGGCGAGTTTGTCATTTGCAAGCGCGCGGGTCGGAACCGTGTAAATCGCCTGGCCGCGATTTTTTCCCCGATTGGACCAAAGTTCGAAAATCAACGTTTTGCCCGCGCCGGTCGGAGCGTGGACGACAACATCCATTCCATCGCGCAAGGCGGCGACGGCCTGTTGCTGCCAGAGATCCGGGATCGTCACCTGATTGAGCGCGGGAATTTCGGCGAATTGGGAGGCCAACGTTGACACGCCAAAAAGATAAGCGGAAATTTTTAAACATAAACGGGAAATTGCTTTCAAAGGAATGTAGCCCGGAGTTTATCGGCGGACGGGACGAGGTTTCGAGGAATCCAAATGGCACAGAGGCTACAGCGATCTAATATTTTTGGCGGACGGAACGCGCGTTTTTTCGGGTATTTTTCAGAAGCGGCGGCGCGAATGCGGGATTTGTTTAAAATCGGAGTGTCGCGGGCGGCGTTGAAATACGGCTTGGCGATTGCGATGACCTGCGCGGCGTGGACGATTGATCTGCTGCTGCAAAATTCCTTCAACGAAATTTCCTCCGGCTTGTTCATTGTCGCCGCGATGATCAGCGCCTGGTATGGAGGACTTTCATCGGCGCTGGTTTCCGTGGCGTTGACAATCGGGATTAACATCGCGTTTTTCAATCACCCGCATCTTTCGCTCGCCGTTGGACTTCACGGGCCGGAACGATTGATTGTCTTTTCGCTGGCATCGCTGTTGGTCAGCGCTCTGACCGCGAGAATGCGCGCTTCGTCGCGGTCATTGATCGAATTGAATCACGATCTGGAAGAACGCGTGCAGGCGCGAACGGCGGCGTTGGAGGAATCAAACCGGCAGCTCGAAGCGTTTTGCTACACCTTGGCGCACGATTTGCGGGCGCCGCTGCGTTCGATTCAGGGATTTTCGCAACTATTGGTTGCCGAACACGGAAACGATCTCGATCCGGGCGGGCGCGATTTCGCGCAGCGAATCGGAAATTCCGCCGAGCGGATGGGGCGGCTGATTCTGGATTTGCTGGCGTACACCGATCTGTCGCGCGCGAATCTGAAATTGCAGCGCGTGAGTCTGGAACGGGTTGTTCAGCGGGTGTTGCAGAAATTCGGTTCTGAAATTGCGACACGCCAGGCGGAGGTTTCCGTGGATCCGGCGTTTCCGGATGTGCGCGGCAATTCGGCGTGGGTCGAACGCGCGCTCTCCAATATGCTGGATAACGCGTTGAAATTCGGCCAGCCCGATCGGGATCTGCGAATCGCCATTCGCGCGGAAATTAGAAACAGGTTTGTCCGAATCCGCGTGGACGACAACGGCATTGGTTTCGATCCAAAACGGCATCCCTATATTTTCGATGTGTTTGTGCGATTACCGGTCGTCGAGGACCAATCCGGGACCGGCATCGGTCTGGCGATGGTGAAAAAGAGCGTGGAAAAAATGGGCGGTCAGGTCGGAGTGGAATCCGAACCGGGAATCGGCAGCCGATTCTGGTTTGAACTGCCGGTTGTCGAGGGCGGCGATTAGTTTGGGCAAAGTCGGGGAAATGCGAAAACACGAGGACGCAAGGAGTCGCAAGTGTTTTTTCCCAAAACCTTCAAGATTTAATCGCGGAGTGAATCGTTGCGCTGAACCGAAAGGCCAATTGCAGATCATGTGATCAAAAGTTCGTGGCGCAAAAAGGTTCAGTTCCTGTGCGACTTGCCGCGCAAAAGTAACTTTTGAATGCAACGTGACAGATCGCTTGCTTTGGTTTGACGTGCGGCGCGGCGGCTGTTAAAAGCTTCGCGAGATTTCTCGCATGAAAAATGTTCCGCAACCCAGATACAGCCGGATTCTGCTTAAACTCAGCGGCGAAGCGCTGGGAGGCGAAAACGGCTCCAGCATTTCTCCCGAATCGGTTCACAACATGGCCGAGCAGATTCGCGAGGTGCGCGAACTGGGCGTTCAGGTGGTCATCGTCATCGGCGGAGGAAATATTTTTCGCGGGATGACGGGAAGCGAACGCGGCATCGAGCGCGCCACCGGCGATTACATGGGAATGCTCGCGACAGTCATCAATTCGCTCGCGTTGCAGGATGCGCTGGAAAAAAGCGGCGTTGCAACGCGCGTGCAAAGCGCGATTACAATGTCGCAGGTCGCCGAGCCGTTCATCCGGCGGCGCGCCGTGCGGCATTTGGAAAAGGGCAGGGTGGTGATCTTTGGCGGCGGCACGGGTAATCCTTATTTTTCCACCGACACCGCCGCGGCGTTGCGCGCGAATGAAATCGGCGCGGAAGTCATTCTCAAGGCGACGAAAGTGGACGGCATTTACGATTGCGATCCGAAGAAAAATCCCAAAGCGAAACGCTACTCGGAAATCAGCTATCTCGAAGCGCTGCAAAAGCAATTGAAGGTGATGGATTCGACCGCGTTTTCGTTGTGCATGGACAATAAAATGCCGATCATCGTTTTCGATTTTTTCCGCGCGCATAATCTCCGGCGCGTTGTTCTCGGAGAATCCGTCGGGACGCTTGTGACCGGTTGATTTTGCGATTTGAAATCCGAAACACGAGCGGGAGGCAAGCGCGAGATTCGCGATTTCCGGTTGCGCGAACATGGTTCCGGGGGGATTTTCAACAATCCATTCAGCGCGGCGGATTCTGCCCATTGAAAATCAGAAAATCGTTTGACGTTGCGAAGGACGATTTGTAGATTGCGCGTCCCTGCTTGACAGAAGTCGGGATGCGGTCCGGAAACGGCCGTCCTGCGACTCCAGAGTAGCTCAATGGTAGAGCAATCGGCTGTTAACCGATCGGTTGTAGGTTCGAGTCCTACCTCTGGAGCCAATTTTTTTATGAGGTTTATTCTTCGAATTTTTCGGTGGTCAGGGATTTTCCAGCATGACTGTTTTGCGATTGGGATTGAACGCCATTGCGTCCTTGCTAGATTACCGGCTCACAACTCAGATCATGAATCTCTCGATTATCCTTCTGTCCCTTGCATTGTTCTGGCCGGCGGTCAAGGCCCGTGCCGACGCGGAAACCCAATCCGCTCCGCGGCACACATTCGTCATCGGCGCGCATGATTTTCTGCTCGACGGAAAAAAATTTCAAATCCGCTGCGGCGAAATTCACGCGGCGCGCGTGCCAAAGGAATATTGGCGGCAACGATTGCGCATGGCCAAGGCGATGGGATTGAACACGGTTTGCGCGTATCTGTTCTGGAACCTGCACGAGCCGGAGCCGGGAAAATTCAACTGGAGCGGGCAGGCGGACGACGCGGAGTTTTGCCGCATCGCGCAGGAGGAAGGTTTATGGGTGATTTTGCGTCCAGGTCCGTATGCCTGCGCCGAATGGGAAATGGGCGGCACGCCATGGTGGATGCTGAAGGAAGACGGAGTTAAATTGCGGAGCCGCGATCCGCGGTATCTGGAGCCGGCGAAAGCGTATCTGAAAGAAGTTGGCCGCGTGCTCGGCCCGTTGCAGATCACCCACGGCGGTCCGATCCTCATGGTCCAGGTGGAAAACGAGTACGGCTTTTACGGCAAGGACAAGGAATACATGGAGGCGATTCGAAGCGCTTTGGTGGACGCCGGATTTGACATTCCGCTCTTCGCGTGCAATCCCGCGGACGTGATGCGCAACGGCCGGGTGACCAATCTTTTTCAGACCGTCAATTTCGGAAGCGACCCGGAAAAAAATTTCAAAAAACTTCGCGAATTGCAACCCGCCGGGCCGCTGATGTGCAGTGAATTTTATCCCGGCTGGTTTGACACCTGGGGCCAGCCGCATCATTTCGGCAACACTGAAAAATATCTCGCCGATTTGAAATACATGCTCGAAGCCGGCGCGTCTTTCAGCATTTACATGGCGCATGGCGGAACGACTTTTGGGTTGTGGTCCGGGTGCGATCGGCCATTCAAGCCGGACACATCGAGTTACGATTACGACGCGCCGATCAGCGAGGCCGGCTGGGCGACTCCGAAATTTTTTCAAACGCGCGAATTGTTTTCGCATTACCTGCTTCCCGGCGAAACTTTGCCGCCGGTTCCCGGACGAAATCCGGTAATTTCTTTCGCGCCGGTCGCGGTTTCGGAAATCGCGCCGGTTTTCGATAATCTTCCTGCCGCCGTTGCCGACGAAACGCCACGCGCGATGGAAAAATATAATCAGGGTTACGGCAGCATTTTATACCGGACAAAAATTCCGGCGGGTCCGGCGGCCATCCTGAACGCGGCGGCAATTCATGATTTCGGTTACGTGTTCCTCGATGGCAAACGCATCGGCGTTCTCGATCGGCGGAACAGCGCGGCGAAATTGGATCTGCCGGCGCGCGACTCCGAGGCGCAGCTCGACATTCTGGTTGAGCCGATGGGCCGGATAAATTTCGGACCGGAAATGCTGGATCCCAAGGGGCTGATCGCGCCGGTGAAACTTGGCGGAAACGTTTTGACAGGTTGGAAAATTTTCAATCTGCCATTAAACGAAAAAATGCTGGTCGGATTGAAATTCGTTCACGGCGAAACCCGCGCGCCGGCGTTCTGGCGCGCGACGGTCAATATTGAAAAACCCGGCGACACCTTTCTCGATTTGCGCGGCTGGGGAAAAGGCGTGATCTGGTTGAACGGCGTTTGCCTGGGACGTTTTTGGAGCATCGGTCCGACACAAACGGCGTACGCGCCCGGCTGCTGGATGCACGCGGGCAAAAACGAAATCGTGATTCTCGATTACGTCGGTCCGCGCGACGCGCAAATCGGCGGACTGAAAACTCCGATTCTGAACGAGTTGCATCCGGAAAATGATTTCGCTCCGTCGCATCGCGCGAAAGTGAAATTGAATCTGACTTCCGACGCTCAGGTTCTGGCCGGAACTTTTGCGCCCGGCGCGGACACTCAGGAAATCCGGTTTCCTCATTCCGCGACGGGAAAATTCTTCTGCATCGAATCGCTCAACGCGCAGGACGGAAAACCTTACGCCGCGATTGCCGAACTGGATTTGCTCGACTCGAACGGAATCCCGATCAGCCACAACGGATGGACGGTCGCGTATGTGGACAGCGAGGAGCGCGCGGCGGAGGACGGCGCGGCGGAAAATGCGATTGACGGACAGACCGCAAATTACTGGCACACGGAATGGAAAAACGCGTCGCCAAACCATCCGCATCGTCTGGTTCTGAATCTTGGAAAAACGCAAATCATTTCCGGATTTCGCTACGTGCCGCGTCAGGGCGAGGGCGCGGGGCGCATCAAAGATTATCGCGTGTTCGTCGGCGATAATTTGATTCAACCCTGAGATTCATTTCAATGTTGAAGGAGACGGACGGGATTTTATTTTCAACGAAATCCATTTGCGGAAAACTTTTTTCTGCAACTCAAATGATTTTTTGATCTTTTTCATGGTTCCGGATGTTTTGAGCGTCCTGGTTTTTTCAACGTCGCAGGCTGTGCTTGTCATCATTTCTTTATCACCGATAATCCGGGAGATTTATGCGTTTTCGAAATATCCTTTTAACGGCGGCTGCTGTGATCGGACTGGCATTTCAATCCCGGGCGGAAACGCCGTTGATCGGAAATCCGTTCGCGCGAAAATCAGTGAGCCTGAACGGTGATTGGAATTATATTATTGATCCTTACGACACCGGCTATCGCGATTATCGCCAGCATCTTTATGACGCCGCCGCAAAGCCCTCCGGCGGATATTTTCTGGATCAGAAACCGCGCAATCCGTCGGATCTGGTGGAATATAATTTCGACACCAGCCCGACGTTGAAAGTTCCGGGCGACTGGAATTCCCAGGATGAAAAATTATTTTATTACGAGGGAACCATCTGGTATCGCCGAAAATTTGATGTCGCCAAATCTTCCCCGGAAAACCGGTTGTTCATTTATTTCGGCGCGGCGAATTACGAAGCGGACGTTTACCTGAACGGGAAAAAACTCGGCAAACATTTCGGCGGCTTCACGCCGTTTGATTATGAAGTCACCGGACTGGTGCGTCCGACCGGAAATTCCCTGGTGGTGCGCGTGAACGACACTCGAAAACTCGAAGGCGTTCCCACCATCAACACCGACTGGTGGAATTACGGCGGCATCACCCGCGACGTTCTGCTGATTGAAACGCCGCCGACTTTTATTTCCAATTTCCGTTTTCGATTGAAACCGGGCGCTACGAACATCATCGAATCGCGCGTGCGGCTTGACGGCCCGCAACGGCAACGGGAAATCGAAGTTAAAATTCCCGAATTGAATTTGTCCAAAACCGTTCGTGCGAATGAAAACGGACTTGCCGAATTTGAAATGGCGGCGAATGACATTCCGCTCTGGTCTCCGGAAAATCCGCACTTGAATACCGTGACCGTTTCGGCCGGCGAAGACACCGTTTCGGATCGCATTGGTTTCCGCACCATCGAGACGCGCGGCACCAATGTGCTTCTGAACGGAAAACCTGTTTTTCTCCGCGGAGTTTCCATTCACGAGGAAAATCCTCTGCGCGGCGGACGCGCCTGGTCGCTTGACGACGCGCGGTTGTTGCTCGGCTGGGCGAAGGAGTTGAACTGTAATTTCGTCCGCCTCGCGCATTATCCGCACAACGAAAACATGGCGCGGCTCGCCGACCAGATGGGAATCATGGTTTGGGAAGAAATTCCGGTTTATTGGACGATTCAATGGACCAATAAGGCGACGTTGCAACTCGCGCAGGAGCAGTTGAAAGATGTGATTGCGCGCGACCAGAATCGCGCGAGCGTTGTCGTCTGGTCGGTTGCAAATGAAACGCCGATCAGCCCGGCGCGAAATGAATTTCTGAAAACGCTCGTGGACACCGCGCGTTCGGCGGATGGAACCCGGCTCGTCTCGGCGGCCATGGAAGTCCGGACGGACCGGAGAAATCCGAATCATAAAATCGTGGACGATCCGTTTGGCCAATGGACGGATTTGCTCAGCTTCAATGAATACATCGGATGGTACGGCGGATCACCCGACACTTTGAATCGAGTGACCTGGACGATCAAATATCCGAAACCGGTTTTCATCAGTGAATTCGGCGCCGGCGCAAAACAAGGATTCCATGGCGATACGCGGACCCGATTCACCGAGGAATATCAGGCGGAATTTTATCGGAACACTCTGCCCATGCTGCAACGCATTCCCGGATTCAGCGGAACAACTCCGTGGATTCTGTGCGACTTCAGATCTCCGCGCCGGGTGCTGCCGGGAATTCAGGACGGCTGGAACCGGAAAGGACTCATTGGCGAGAACGGAAAAAAGAAGAAAGCGTTTGATGTGCTAAAATCATTTTACGACAAAATGGCCGAATCCGCGTCCGTCAAAAATGAATGATGAAAGCATGAATTTTTTTTCCGATTCAATCGCGTGACAGTTTCGTTTTCCGGAGTTCGGGCGTTGTTGCGTTCGCGTTGTTTTTGGATGGGAATGCTGGCGGTTTTACTTCCGGCGATTTCAAACGGGCAAACACTGGATATTACCAACGGTATTCAGGTTTTCGATTCGCTGGCGAACACAACAGTGACCATGACCGGACATTCCGAATTGTGGATCAATGACACGAACAATCCGATTTCCGGATGCGTGATCAATTTGAATTCACCCGATGCGTGGCTTTTTTTTCCAA
>DASSNZ010000430.1:0-2609 GCA_035701135.1 Verrucomicrobiia bacterium | reverse complement strand
GATTCGTTACCAAAACAGATTCCGAGGAATCGTTGCGCCGCGTGTTCCAGCAATTGCGCGAATTCACGGAACGGCCGGTGAAAAATCTGTTGCTCGTGGAAGATGACGAAAACGAGATGCGAAACATCCGCGAACTGATCGGAAACACCGACGTGGAAACCACAACGGTGAGCAACGGTCAGGACGCGCTCGAAGCGTTGCGTTCCCAGAAATACGACTGCATGATTCTGGACCTCGGTCTGCCCGACATGACGGGCGCGGAATTGCTCGAAACCATCAAAAGCTCGGACGAATTACGCTCGCTGCCCGTGGTTGTTTACACCGCGCGCGATTTGATGGAGGAGGAAACCGCGCGATTGAAACGTCTTGCGGAATCCATTCTTATCAAAGACCCGCGCGCGCCGGAGCGATTGCTGGACGAAACGGCGATGCTGCTGCATCGCAATATTTCCAACCTGCCGGAGAAACAGCGCAAAATTTTGGAGAACCTGCATCGGGACGCGTTGGACGGAAAGAAAGTGCTTTTGGTGGACGACGACATCCGGAACATTTTCGCCATGACCAGCGTGCTGGAGCGTTTCAAAATGGAAGTTGTCTCCGCCGAAAACGGAAAGGACGCGATTCAATTGCTCGCGGATCAGGGGAATTTCGACGTGGTGTTGATGGACATCATGCTGCCGACAATGGATGGATACACGACGATGCGCGCAATTCGCGACATTCCGAAATTCAAGGAGTTGCCAATCATCGCCGTTACCGCGAAGGCGATGAAAGGCGACCGCGAGAAGTGCATCAGCGCGGGCGCGTCGGATTACCTCTGCAAACCGGTGGACGCCGAGCAATTGCGTTCAACCCTTTGCCTTTGGCTGCATCGCTCGTGAGAAATCATGAACACCGATGCCACTCTCACGCTGGACGAAGAAACTGTGGTTTCCATGTCGTTCCTGACGGCGCATAATCGCAGACGCATGGAAACGCCGTCCAAAGTGAATATTCTTCTGGTGGACGACCGCCAGGACAAGTTGCTCGCGGTCGAATCCATTCTCGCGCCGCTCGACCAGAACGTCGTCAAGGCGCGTTCCGGCAAAGAGGCGCTGCGGCATTTGTTGCAACAGGATTTCGCGGTGATTCTGCTGGATGTGGCGATGCCTGGAATGGACGGATTTGAAACCGCGACGATGATCCGGAAACGCCCGCGAAGCGAGCACACGCCGATTATTTTTGTCACTTCGATCAGCAATTCGGAGAACAGCATTTTTCAGGGCTATTCGCTCGGCGCGGTGGATTACATTATTACGCCGATCACGCCGGAGGTTTTGCGGACGAAAGTTTCCGTGTTTGTCGAGCTGCATCGGAAAACGGAATTGATCCAACGGCAGGCCGAGCAATTGCGCGCCGTGGAGGAGGCGCGGCACAAGCGCGAACTCACCGAGGTGGCGGACCGGCTTGAAATGGAAACCAAGCGCAACCGGTTTTTCACGCTGGCGATTGACTTGTTAGGCATCGCGGATTTCAACGGGCGTTTGCTCCAGATCAATCCGGCGTGGGAAACGACGTTGGGTTATTCCGAGAAGGAATTGAAAGCGTGTTCCGGCCTCGACCTGGTCCATCCGGACGACCGCGAGGCGATGCTCGCGCAATTTGAAAAACTCAAGCACGATAATTTTCCCATTTATTTCGAGGCGCGCTACCGGCACAAGGACGGCTCGTGGCGCTGGCTCGGATGGACGGCCGCGCCGTTTGCGAAGGAGGAATTGATTTATATTTTCGCGCGCGACATCACGGCGCGAAAAGCGAACGAGGAGGAAATCAAATTGCTCAACGGCGAATTGAATCGCCGCATCAGCGATTTGACCGAGGTGAACAAGGAACTCGAAAGTTTCAATTATTCCATTTCGCACGATCTTCGCGCGCCGTTGCGCTCCATCGCCAGTTTCACGCAGGTGGTGCGCAGCCAGTATGACGCGACGCTCGCCGGCGACGGGCATGATTATTTGCGCCGGGTGGAAAACGCGGCGAAATACATGGACAAGCTGCTCATGGATTTGCTGGATTACAGCCGCCTGAGCCGTTCGGAAATGGAACTGGGTTCCGTCAATCTGGAAACCGCGATCAGCGACGTGCTTTTCTCGATTGACGAGGAAATCCGCGCGCGCAACGCGCTGGTGGAGGTGCGCCGCCCGCTGGGTTGCGTGGTGGGGCATTCGGCCACCGTGCGTCAGGTTTTTTTCAATCTCATTGCGAACGCATTGAAATTCGTCGGCAATGGCCAATTGCCACGCATTCGCATCTGGTCGGAGCCGCAGGAATCGCGATTGCGCGTCTGGGTCGCGGATTCGGGCATCGGAATTCCCACGCAGTTTCACAAAAAAATCTTCGGACTTTTTCAACGATTGCATTCTCAAAGCAGCTATCCGGGAACGGGCGTCGGACTGGCGATGGTGCAGAAAGGAATTGAACGCATGGGCGGACGGATCGGCGTGGAATCCGAATCGGGAAAAGGCAGTCGCTTCTGGTTCGAACTCCGGTCGAGCGAGGAAAAACCGGACGAGCAGTTGGATTTCTCGACGGACTTGCGGAAGGGGTAATTCCAGGGTTCCAGGGTTCCA
>DASSNZ010000429.1:0-2486 GCA_035701135.1 Verrucomicrobiia bacterium | reverse complement strand
ATAAGCCGGCGGTCTTTCGCAATTTTTGAAGATTTGAGCGCCTGGATTCCTTCGGACATTCCAACTTCGGCCATCACCAGAGCGGCGCTGATTTTTTTCACTTCGGCGGCGGATTTTTGTTCGCGTTGGGGAAAAAAAGTTCCGGGTCGCGGATGAACGCCAATGCCGAGTTTTTTTAATTCCAGCGCGAGTTCCAGCGGAAAATTTCCCGGAACGATCACGGATTGAATTTTCTTTTCGCTGAGAATTGAATGAATGACTTCGGCAAATCCGGTTTTGCGCGAGCCGGCATCGCGAAGTTTCCGCTGATGTTCGCTGAAGGAAACCACGCGGCAATGCGCGGCGTGCTGGCGCGCGCGGTCTATTTCCAAATCGCTCATCACGAGAATTTCGCGCCCGCGGAGATTCAGATAAATGAACGGATCCGGCACAAACATGCCGACGGCGTAAAGCATATTCGCGTCGCGCTCGCTGTCGGCGACGATCAAAAGATTTTCAGCGTTGGCCATAAGAGAATTAAGTTTTAGAGATAAAATTTATTTTCAAAAGCAATTTCCACAGTTGAAATCGTTCTCTCTCCGGCGGCAATCATTCAACCGAGAACGAATACTACTGGACACGAATTAAAAATGCGAAGAGTCGCCTGATATTCAATTGGCAGGAAATCCGAAATCCGAAATCCGAATGTCGAATTCCGAAAGAAGCCCGAAAATTGAAATCCGAAAAAGGAAAATGGCGCGCAGCTTTTGGAAGTCCTCCGCACAAAACGCGATGTCAAAATTAACAACCGGCTGACTCGGGCTTCGAAATTCGATTTTGTTTCGGATTTCGGATTTCGGATTTTCGTCGCCGGCTCTATCCGAATACATCTTCCCAAAAGAACGCCGAAAGAGCCATTTTTTCCCGGCGATTTCACACACGTTTACGCAATTTTCCCTTCGCGGTTTCATCGGGCCGGAATCCCGCCCAAATAAAAATCATAGGGTTCTCTACTTATTGAGCGGACATGAAGATCGCGCGATATTCATTGCGCGGAAACGCTGAACCGGACGAGAACTATGATCACAGAATTCGAACCCACGCACCCGCTCGAACCCGAAAACAACAATCACTTTCAAGTCATGGCCGCTCTCGGCGCGGGAGTCGTCGCGGGAATTATTCTGCTGATCGTGCCGCGCGGCAGTCCGTGGTCTTCGCTTACTTTTTTTGCGCCGGTAATTCTCGGGCGAATCGTTCCCATGAACCTCGGCCTCGCGCCGGGAATTGTCGCGCTGATTCACATGGGAGTGGCGATTGCGTACGGATTTATCATTTCGCTGGTTGTGATGCACCTGACGCGAATCCGCGCGGTGCTGGTCGGCGGATTGGTCGGGCTGGTGCTTTATCTTATCAATTACGGCGTGGTTTCGACGTGGTTTCCCGGATTGCAAGGCAATGAAGTTTCCGTGATTTTCACGCACTTTGTTTTCGGATTGATTTCCGCCGGAGTTTACCGCGGTTTGCTGAGAAGAAAAGCAACAGTGACTCCGCCAAATTCGTAAGCAGCAGAAATTTTTTCGGATCGAAATTTTCCCGAGCGGATTGGCGGAACCGATTCGCGTTTCAATTCCGCGCTTTTCACGGCGGGCGAATTTTGATTTTCTCGTTCCATGCAAACCGCGTCGCTTTTTTCCATCGTTCATTTTTGTGATCGCGAATTGCGCACGCGCGAATTTGGCGATTACGAAGGCGCGGTGAACGGATTGCAGGTGGAAAATTCGGGAAAAGTCGCGCGAATCGCCGCCGCCGTGGACGCGAGCCTGGCAACCGTGAATCTCGCCATCGCCGCCGGTGCGAATCTGCTGATCGCGCATCACGGTTTGTTCTGGAGCGCGTCGCATCCGTGGACGGGAAAAAAATACGAGCTGCTAAAATTGCTGATCAAAAACGATCTGGCGGTTTACAGTTCGCACCTGCCGCTTGATGCGCATCCGAAACTCGGCAACAACGCGCAACTTTGCGCCGCGCTGGGATTAAAAAATCCGAAACCATTTTTCCTTAGCCACGGCCAGAATATCGGTTTGCAAATCTCAACAGAAATTTCACGAAGCGCTTTGTTGGAACGGCTGCGGCGCGCGACCGGAGCGAGACCGTTGCTGATTCCGGGCGGCGCGAAAATGTGCCGGCGGATTGGCATTGTTACCGGCGGCGCGGGCGGTGACTTGAAAATCGCAGCCGATGCGGGCGTGGATACATTTATCACGGGAGAAGGCCAGCACTGGACGTATGCGCTCGCCGAGGAATTGGGATTGAACGTTTTTTACGCCGGCCATTACGCGACGGAAACCTTCGGCGTCAAAGCCCTCGCCGCCGCGCTTTCAAAAAAATTCAAAATTCCCTGGACGTTTCTTGATCATCCGACGGGGCTTTGAAGTCATTTGCCCGGTCACCGCTTCCGCGCGGAGATTCCCCGGAAAAAACCCAGCCTTGTCCCAGTCAAATTTGCC
>DASSNZ010000428.1:0-3001 GCA_035701135.1 Verrucomicrobiia bacterium | reverse complement strand
CTGGAACATTGGTTGCGCGAGGAAAAGCAGGAAAGAGAGGCGGAAAAATACGCGAGCCACGCCGCGCGCGCGAAGGAATCTTTCAACCAACGTTTCTGGTATGCCGAGGGAAATTATCTTTACGATGTGGTTGACGGCGAAGACGGAGACGACAGCGCGTGCCGGCCGAATCAGCTTTTGGCATTTTCATTGAAACATCCGGTTCTGGATCCTCGCTATTGGAAACCGGTGATTGAAACCGTTCAGGAAAAATTGCTGACGCCGGTCGGGTTGCGGACGCTCAGCCGGGACCATCCGGATTACAAATCCAAATACTTCGGCGATCTGCGCGCGCGCGACGCGGCGTATCATCAGGGAACAGTTTGGGCGTGGCTGATCGGTCCGTTTATTGACGCGTGGCTGAAAGTTCATCCGGACGACAAGGCGGGCGCGCGGAAATTTCTCGAGCATTTCGGTTCGGAACTAAATCACGCCTGCATCGGCTCGCTCAATGAAATTTTCGATGCCGAACCGCCGTTCACGCCGCGCGGCTGCATCGCGCAAGCGTGGAGCGTGGCGGAAGTGCTGCGTTGCCTGGTAAAAACCGCGGAATAAAACCGTGGATTTCCGGAAAATTTTAACGGCGGGATTTAACTCCCAATTGCAACTGGCGGCGTTCATTTCCGATTTTTACGGTTGCCGAGTCATCGGTGATTTCCACGCACTGAATTCGCACGCGGCTGGAACCCGAGCCGGAGGAAACTTCGGCGGTTTCGCCTTCGGCCAGAGTGCGGCCATTGATGATTGCCAGCCGGTTGTTGGCGGTTCCGGAAATTCCCTGGAGAACCAAAACTGCGGAATTGCTCACAACGGGTTTGGCCTTCGAAGTGTAGCCGTCGGGCGCGCGTTCCGGAAAAAACGGATCGCGTCCCTGGCTCGGGTTTTCGGGAATGGTGAACACGGATTTTGCGACAATGTTTGTCCCGGAATCGGCGGGCGCTTTCGGCGATTTGTTTTTCGACGGCGCGGTTCCGGCAAAAGCGCCGGACGCGAGAATCGTTGAAAGCGCGAGCGCAAATCCGATGGAGAATTTAAGCGGATGTTTCATTTTTTTGCAGAAGCGGACGGCGTTGCCGTGGGTTTGACGAGTGCAACAATATCCATTTTGAACGCGAGTTTTCCTTTTTCGAGCGGCCCGACGGCGGAGTCGGGCGCGAGTTCGAGATTCATCACGCGCACGCTCGGATAACGATTTTCAAAATCGGCGATGAATTTGCCGAGATCGTAATAATAAGCCGAGCCGGTGATCGTGACGGTGAATTGTTTATACGGAAATTTGGGAAACATATCCATCGCGGCGGAGCCTTTGGAATTGTATTGGCGGATTTCCACGGGATAATTCTCATTGAACTTTCGCAGAAACTGAACCATCCAGAGATAGCCATCTTCGGAAGCCATATTCGCTTCGTGACCGGCGAGCATCTGACCGACGGCGTCGAGATCGGCTTCAATTTTCGTGCTGCTCTTGATCGTGTTGTTGATCTGGTTCAACTGGTTTCTGGCATTTTGCTGGCTCGTGGCGAGTTTCTGCAAATTGCGCTGCTGGTTTGCAATCAGGCCGAAATATAATCCGGCCATGACGATGAGCGTCAGAACGCAGACCAGGATCAATTGATTACGTTTTTCTTTTGATAATTTGTTCATCGCGTTTTCTCCGGCAATTGTCCATCGAGCGTGAGAAGCAGATAGGATCTTCCATCGGTATCCACCTGCGGAGCTCCGAGATTTGTCAGGCGGAACCCGTTTGTTTTGCCGAGCACATCCTGAAAGTAAGGATTGCTGGAAAGCACTTTCTGGAATTTTGCGACGCCGTCGCCCGGATTTCCGCTGCTGTCTTTGGCTGAAAGCGTGATGGTTATTTTTTCTTTCGACGTGGCGGGCTTGGGTTTGATGTTTTCGCCCGGCTTCGGTTTGACTTCTTTGGTCACCACGTAACTCTCGTCCAGTTTCAATCGAACAAGCTGGACGTTATCCACTGTGGATTGCTGGAGCGCGTTGAGCAGATTGCCGACGAGAAAACGTTCATTCGCCAGATGGGCGAGCAATTCCAATTTTTTACGATCCTCGATCAGCGTGCTCTGGCTCAGGAGAATCTGCCGATATTGATTGGTGCGGGAATTCAGGTCGCTTTCCAATCGGCTGACTTCTCCTTTGGCAATCATGGCTTTGACCATCAGAGAACTGCTCCACGCGAGAATCAGCACGATGAGAATGGCTCCGGCCAGGATCACGCGTTTGACGGGATCGCGCCGGCGCAAATCTTCAAGCTCCCGCGCTTCGGCTAACAGATTGATTCGTATTGGCATATTACTGTGCGGTTAAAGCGGCTCCGATCGCGACCGTCAGTTGCGGCGCGACCTGGTCCAATTCCTGGTTTTGTTGCGGCGGCAGATTGAGGTGCATCGTGGCGGTGGGATTCCACACGCTGCATTCCACGGCGAGTTCCGTCTGCAGGGTTCGCATAATGTATTCGGAGCGCGCCGATCCGCCGGAAACGAAAACGCGCGTGACGGTGCGGTCCTGTTGATGTTCAAAAAAGTCAATGGAGGCGCGCAGTTCGCGGCCAAGAGGCGAGACGAGCATTTCGATTTGGGATTCCACTTCCTGCGCCATTCCCACTTTGATGCCTTCGGCCTCGGCGTAGCTGATATTCATCATTTCGGCCAGTCCACTGGTCAGCCGGTCACCGCCGATGTTGACGACACGGCTCAGAATCAGTTCGCCTTCCTGCATCAGACAGATCGTGCTGGTTTTGAATCCGATGTCCACCAATGCAATGACGTTGTTGGCGAACAGTTCCGGCATTGCGTTTTCAAACGCGTTTGCCGGACCGATCAATGATGGGACGACATAATCGGCAATCAGCCCTGCGTTTTTGATCGCCGTCTGCAAATCCTCCACGAAACTTTTTTTCGCGCCGGCGACGAGCACTTTGGCTTTGGTTCCGCCGGCGTCCGGTTTC
>DASSNZ010000427.1:0-3290 GCA_035701135.1 Verrucomicrobiia bacterium | reverse complement strand
GATTCTCGCCGCCGGCGCTTACGGAACCTACATCAGCATCGAATGGCTCGTGAACTGGATTTCGCACATTCACAGCGGATTCATCAGCGCGAAAAATCTTGGCTGGCTGAGCGGATGGCTGATGGTTTTGCCTAACGCTTTGCTCGCGCTCTATTACGGCTGGCGCGGCAATCCGGAAATCGTTTATTCATCGCAGGTTGGCGACGGCCACATTTGCATTCCGTTGTGCGTTGGAATTTTTGCGCTGTATCAGAATTTCGCAATGCCCGCGATGTTTCAAACAGGAATGTTCATGCTGTTCGGCGCGACCGCTCTTCATGTGCTGGCGGTCGCGATTTTTGGCGGATTGCCGCGGATCGTGGGATGGGCGCTGATCGCCGCTTACGGCATTTTTCTTTACAAAGGTTTTCTTGGGTAGTGCGTGCCTACGCCGAAAAGTTTTAACGCAAAGACACAAAGGCACAATTCGCTAATCCACTTTGCGTCTCGGCTTCTCCGCGTTTTGCGTTGAATTTCTGCAAGGCCGAAGCTTACGAAGTCATCAACGGATTTGACCGGATTTTTTCGGCCAGTTCGGCGAATGGAACCTGGGCGTTGAGCCAACGCGGATTTTTGGCAATGTCATTCATCGAAGCGCGCGTATTGTTGCAAATCAGATAAATCCCGGTTCCCAACACGAGAAACGCCTCGAAATGCGTGCCGGTCGCGTGCCGCGCAAATTCGAAATCGCCGACGGCATATTGCGGATTGAGCAACTCGGCGCGAAGCGAGCCCAGATCGTCCGCGAAATTTTTCAGGAACGTGTCGTTTCGCGGGCCGGTGTACGCCAGAATTCGCGCGTTTCCTTCCGCCAGCGAAACAATCGCCAATTCGTCAAAAATAATTTCGCCATAGCGATCGTTCATCTGCCGGGCAGCCGATTCAATCTGTTTTTTTGCTTCGTCCAATGTCATAAAATCCGCATCAAGTTCGGCAAAAGATGAGCAGTTTCAACGCCACGACGCAATCCGGCGAAATGGCGAATTAAAAAACAATCTCCAGCCTTCCAAAGACTCTTAATGAGACAGTCGTGTGTGAATTTTTAGCGTCAAGTGTTCGGGTTCCGGGTTGGATTTCTGAAATCGAAAACGAAGAACGGCGTTTCCCAATTCCTGAATTCAACCATTTTATTTTTCACCGTTTAATCTTTGTTCTCAAAATTTTCCAGCGACTTTCGCGCGTGCTGTTGCTATACCACGCGCATGTCAAATCATCGCATCGGAATCATCGGCGGCAGCGGTTTGTATCATATCGAAGGTTTTACAAATCAAAAATGGGTCAAAATGAAAACGCCGTTCGGCGCTCCGTCGGATGATTTTCTCACGGGAAAACTCTCGGGACGCGATGTCGTTTTTCTTCCGCGACACGGACGCGGGCATCGCATTCTGCCCAGCGAACTGAATCATCGCGCGAATATCTGGGCGATGAAAGAATTAGGCGTCGCGTGGATTGTCAGCGCAAGCGCCGTCGGTTCGCTTCAGGCAAAATACAAACCCTGCGACATTGTTCTGGTGGATCAATTCGTTGATCGCACGAAACGCGATTTCGAGCACACATTTTTCGGTCGCGGCATCGTGGCGCACATCGCGTTCGCGGATCCGGTTTGCGAGGAATTGCGCAAACTATTGCTTAAAAGCGCGCGCGCCGTGAAAGCGCGGGTTCACGATGGCGGCACGTACGTGAACATGGAAGGTCCGGCGTTCAGCACGCGCGCGGAGTCATTGACGAATCACAAACTCGGCTACGATGTTATCGGCATGACGAACCTTGGCGAGGCCAGATGCGCGCGAGAAGCCGAGATTGCTTATGCCACGCTCGCGATGGTGACGGATTACGATTGCTGGAAAACAGACGAAGAACACGTCACGGTCGAAATGGTCATCCAGAATCTTCGCAAAAACGCGGACCAGGCCAAAACGATCATCGCCCGAACCATTCCGCTGATTCCGGAACAGCCGGATTGGCCGTGCCATGACGCGCTGCGCAATGCAATTATGACCGACAAAAAGTTTTGGCCCGCAAAAATCAAAGCGGACCTGAAACTTTTAATCCGGAAATATCTTTGAATCGCGAAAGATTCAAACGCGCCGATTCGCCGTTTGCCGCGTCGAAACGCGCGCCGACTTGCCGGTCGAATTCGCCGGTTTCCGCGAGGCAGCCGCAGGCGACGCAATGGAAGATTGCAGATCGCTTCCCTGTCGCAACTGACTTTCCGCCAAAAGCCAGTGTTCCAGATCGCGGCCTTCGGGCCGGCCGCGTTCCACGAAAATTTCGTAGGCGCGTTGCGCGATTTGATCGTGAGTGACAGGTTTGGCGCGTTGTTGCGCGTCGGAGTCAGGCAATTCTCTGGCCATAGTATTTCCTTTCATTGGTAATTGTTCTGTTAATCGAAAAAAATCAGAGTCCTCTCAAAATTCGGTTCAACTCGCGGGCGTGGCGGGATTCGTCGGCGGCCATTTCCTCCAGTTTCACTTTTAATTCCGTCAGGCCAAGTTCCTCCGCGAGTTTGGAATGTCTGGTGTAATTCTGCACGTCGCCAAGTTCCATCCGCAAATCCATTTCCAGCATCGGTTTCAGGTCCATGATTTTTTCCCAGGATCGCGGTTCGGTGACCGGCTCGCCGCCGAGATCGGAAATCACATCGGTCAGATAAGTCGCGTGGCCGAGTTCATCGGGAATTTCCTTTTGAAGAATCTGGCGCAATTCCGCGCCGCGAAGCCCGGTCGCTTTCGCCGCCTGAAACGTATAGCGAATGATCGTCCCCCATTCCGCGGCCAGATCCTCGTTCAACCCGCGGATCAATTCGTCATTTGCCTGCATACTTTTCATTTTATTTCCCTGCCGCGGAAGTCCGCTGGTGTCATAAAAGGTTTCAAACTCCAACGTGCCTCACAATGGGGTCAAGACCGTAGAAAAAGCAAAAGCATCACGAATCCGGATTAGCAAACCGATGTTCAAGCGAATCGAAATTCCGAATTTGAATTTGCCACTCCGGCGCCGCCCGGACTAACCTGCCGCGAAAATTCTTTTAAAATATGCCAACCAAAAACGTAATTAAACCCGCGAAATCTCCCGCCGCCGTCGGGCCCTACAATCACGCCGTTCGCGTGGGCGATCTGCTGTTCTGCGCCGGGCAGATTCCGATAGACCCCGGGTCGGGAAACCTGGTGTCCGGCGACATCAAAGCGCAAACCGAACGCGTCCTGGAAAATGTGAAAGCCATTCTGGAAGACCAGAAACTGACGTTCGCG
>DASSNZ010000426.1:0-4496 GCA_035701135.1 Verrucomicrobiia bacterium | reverse complement strand
AATTCTGAACGATGTTCGTGCGAAAAAAAACGGGCGTTGAACAGTCAACACCCGCTCTTTTGAAATCCAGTTTGATTTTTCTATTTCCGCGCACGGCGGCGGATCCCGAGAAATCCCAGCATTCCCATCCCGATCAACGCGAAAGTGGAAGGCTCGGGGACATTGGTTATCACTGATATGGAACTAACGTCTACGCTGCTTGCCGCAGAGGTGCTGTTATAGCGCCAGCCAAATGCAAGTCCATCGTAGGTGGTTTCAATATCGGAACTGGTGGTGCCGGATTGAGAAAGAAGCAAGCTGCCCGTATCAACGGAATCACCACTGTAGAGCGCATTTTCGATTGTGAGAGTATCCGCAGCTGAAAGTGTGATCCGATAATTCAACGTGTAGATGGATCCTTCCGTTAAACCCGCATCAAACTGACCGCCCGTCGTCGCCACCAAAGTCCCGGTCGGATCTTTGTAAGCCGAGCTTCCGCTCGCTCCATTAAAGAGCAGGTCCTGATTTTGCGATGTCGTTCCATTCAGCGTTTGTGGATCGCGAGTGAAAATAGAAGATGAGGCTCCGCCTGTTCCGCCGATTCGCGCAACGTAACCATTCCAATTTTGTGCCCCTCCGCCAGCTGTATAGGTTGTGGAATCAAGACGCGAACCAACATTTGGCAGAATGCCGCCGGAATTATACAGGCCGATATTCAGCGTGGAAGCAGAGCTGGCGGGAAAGATATTTTGCGTGTTTGCAAAAGTGAAGGTTAAATCCACGTAATCTCCAACGCTGCTCAATGTCAACGGCGACGAAGCAAACAACGCCTGCACCTCCGTAATCGAACTGGAAGTCGTTCTCCCAACGAGATGGAGGCCGCTGTCGGAAATAGTGGGTGTTGCCGGAGTCCCCCCTTGCTGGAAATATTCAAATGAGCTTGAGTTTCCGGTTGGAGCCTGAGCGGTGGACTGGATGATGTCGTTCCCACTTGTGAACGTATCATTGAAGATAACCCCGCCAAAGGAGGCCGCAGGCAATCCAATCGTCAATCCACTTGCCAGTAACAGTGACGGTGTCATCGAGAAACGCTTCATAAAAATATGTTTGTTAAGATTTTTCTGTGTTTTCTGAGCTGACTGGAACCATCTTACAAAATCCATCAAATTGTTCAATGTGGTTTTCTGCAAAGCATATTGAAATTTGGGCAGTGCGTTTATATCGAATTCGTTGACTGACCTTAATTGCACATTCAGATAGTTTATTCACTTTGCTGCGGCTGACTTATTCCTTTTCCACCACGCAGTTCACCAGTTTTACATCTTTCGCATTTTGCACCACGTCATCTTTTTTGACGTTGAGAAACTTTGAGTTGACCACGCGCACGTTCTCAATGACTCCGTTTGGAATGCCCGCGATATTCAGCACGCGCGGCGTTTCCTTGACGGTGACATTCTCCATCAGGACGTTGCGGACAACGGGATGATACGGCCCGTTCGCGCCTTCTTCGTAGCGGAAATCAATCTGCAAAGCGGCATCCGCCACGCGGCCCACCTGGACATTACGCATGAACACGTTTTCCACCACGCCTCCGCGGACCGCGTTGGATTTAAAACGCAGCACGCGATCCAGACTCGGGCTGTCCATCCGGCAATTCTCGACAAACACATTGCGGCAGCCGCCGGAAATCTCGCTTCCAATCGTCACGCCGCCATGGCCGTCTTTCATCGTGCAATCCCGAATCACCAGATTTTCCGATGCCACGCCGACGCGCCGGCCATCGTTGTTCCGGCCGGATTTGATGGCAATGCAATCGTCCCCGGTGTCGAAAAGCGTTTTTTCAATCAGCACATCGCGCGAGGATTCGGGATCGCAACCATCGTTGTTCGGGCCGTGGCTGACGATGTTGACTCCGCGGACAATGACGTTTGTGCAGAGCAACGGATGAATTTCCCACATCGGCGAACGGCGAATGCGAACGCCTTCAATCAAAACGTTGCGGCAACGATACGGTTCGATGAAGCTGGGCCGCAAATTATCCCCGCTGCCGAACCGGCGTTTTTCCACCGGCACTTGATCGGTGACCATTTTGCCCAGGCGATTGCGGGCCGCCGTTTGTGTCAGCGACGGATTTTGCGCGTCGCGGGACCGGTTTCCTTTCCAGGACCACCAGTTCGAATCGTCTGCCTGCCCATCCAGCACGCCTTCGCCGGTGACCGCCACATTTTCCTGTTCAAAAGCGTAAATCAGCGGCGAGTAATTGTAGCAATCCATGCCTTCAAAGCGCGTCAAAACGGCGGGCAGATAAGCATTTGGATTCACGGAAAATTTCAGCGTTGCGCCGTTTTCCAAATGCAGATCCACATTGCTTTTCAAGTGAATCGCGCCGGTAAGAAATTCTCCCGGCGGCACAATCACGTGTCCTCCTCCGGCTTCATTGCAGGCGTCAATCGCTTTCCGAATCGCGTCCGTGCAATCCGTTTTTCCGTCCGCCACGGCGCCAAACTGAGTAATGGGGAATTCCCGGTCTGGAAATTTTGGTTCGTGAATGCGATCGAGAATTTCCCGCATTGCCGCCCAATTCGCCTCCGAATCCGCGCCGGCCACCGCGTCATCCGCTGTTGCTTCGGCGGACGTTTCCGTTTTGGAAACCGTCATCGGCTGGCCGGTCAATGTTTGCAATTCGATGCCAGCGAGAATAAACGGTCCGACGCCTTTGAGATCGTTTTCAACGACCGGTTCGCTCAGGTAATATTCGTAGGAACCGTTCCGGCCAAATCCCAATCCGGCGACGGAACAGCATTGCGTCAGCGAAATCCGTTTCCCGTCCGGCTTGATCAGATGCTCAATGATTCCCGAATAACCTTTCAGAATCGCCGGAACGTATTTCTCCGAGAGATAGCCGCGATTCACGCCCTTCGCCATGGAATATACGAACATCGTGGACGCCGTGGCTTCGAGGTAATTTCCCTTGCGTCCGCCCTGATCCATCACCTGCCACCACAATCCGCTGGGCACGTCCTGCCATTTCACGAGCGCGTCGGCGGTGTGCCTGAGTTGCGAAAGGATTCCTTTTCTTCCAGGATGATTTGCCGGCAGATAATCCAGCACATCCACAAGCGCCATCGCGTACCAGCCCATGGCGCGGCCCCAAAAATTCGATGAAATTCCGGTTCTTTTGTTTGCCCAGGGCTGAATGTGCATGGCGTCCCAGCCGTGGTAATAAAGCCCCGTTTTCGGATCGCGCAGATGCTTTTCGACCAGTTGAAATTGTTTGACGACATCGGCGTAATCCGAAGCCGGGCCGTGGAAAAGTTTCGTGTATTCAGCGTAAAACGGCGCGCCCATGTAAAGACCGTCGAGCCACATCTGATTCGTGTAACGTTCCTTATGCCAGAAACCGCCGTCGGGAGTGCGCGGCTGCGTATCCAGTTGCCGCCGCAACAGAGCGGCCGATTTCCGATAACGCTCCTGGCCTGTGAGTTGCCACAGCGCGAGAACGGTTTTGCCGGGATTCAACGCATCGAGTTGATATTCCGCCGGGTTGTATTTGCGAATGTCGCCATCGTCGGTGATAAACGAACCGATGGCGTTCGTGGAAAAAGCGACGTAAGCCGGATTCGGCACGCGCTCATTCAATTTCAGCAGCGACAAAGTAAACAATCCCGCCGTGTAATCCCATTTGGCGCGACCGCCCGGTTTCCAAGCCAGCCGGTCGCCGAGCCGCGCGATTTCCGAATCGGCCATTCGCACCGACCATTCCAGCGGCGACGCGCCGTTGAATTGTTTTTGCGTCGCGGATTCTTTTGCCGGACATACCGGAGCGGAACCGGCCATGGCGGCGGCGATAACCAGAATGATTGAGCGTTGAAAATTTTTCATAACAGGATTTTTGAAACCGCGGCGGAACGAATGGGCGATGTGACCGGCAAACGCCGTCCGGGGTTATCGCGAAATAGTATGTAAATCCACTCGCACTCCCAAACCTGAATTTTGCAGTTTTGAATGATTTTTCTGCACAACGCGGAAAAGAAAAAACAAATTCAAATCTTCACGCCGCTCACGCCCCCGACTTTTTGCAATTTCTCGGCCAGCGCCAGCATCGCCGTTTGCGTCGGCGCTTTTGAAAAAGCGAATTCGACATAATCGCCGGTCTCGTCATTGCCGCGCATCAACGAAAGTTTCTGAACCGTCAGATCCGCTCCGGTAATAATCGCCTCAATTTCCGAAAGCGTCGCCCGTCCCTGAAAAAAAACCGTCACGCGCGGATTGTCGTGAGATGCTTTGAAGGCGCGCTTTTCAATCTGCTTTACGCCAACGAGAATCACGACCACGAGAACGGTCCCGAAAATGGCCGGAAAAAAAAGTCCGCTTCCTGTCGCCAGCCCGACTCCCGCCGTGACCCAAAGGCTGGCCGCCGTGGTCAGCCCGCGAACTTCTTTGCGCGCAAATAAAATTGTGCCCGCTCCGAGAAAACCAATTCCGCTGACGACCTGCGCCGCGATGCGCGATGGATC
>DASSNZ010000425.1:0-3467 GCA_035701135.1 Verrucomicrobiia bacterium | reverse complement strand
TATTCTTGGCAGCGGTTACTACCTGGAGATTTACGTTCATCGTGGCGCGGGCGCTTACATATGCGGCGAAGAAACCGGATTGATTGAATCGCTGGAAGGCAAGCGCGCTTATCCGCGCATCAAGCCGCCGTATTTTCCGGCGGTGCTCGGTCTCTACATGTGCCCGACCATCGTCAACAACGTGGAAACGCTCTGCAACGTGAAGCACATCGTCGCCATGGGCGCGGCGGAATACGCAAAGCTCGGCACGCCCAACAACACCGGCACGCGCATCGTCAGTTTGAGCGGACACGTCAAGCGGCCCGGTTATTACGAAATCGAAATCGGCAAGGCAACCATCGGGGAGTTGATCAATGATCCGGCTTTCGGTGGCGGCCTGCGTGACGGAAGAAAATTGAAAGCCGTCATTCCCGGCGGTTCTTCCGCGAAAGTTTTCAAAGCCGGCGAGAAATTCAAGCTCAAGAAAAAAGATGCCGAGGGAAAGGAAATCATCGTCGAAACCGACATGCTGGATTTGCCTTACGATTTCGATTCGCTTTCGGCCGCCGGTTCGATGAGCGGTTCGAGCGCGATTATCATCATGGACGATTCGACGGATATTGTCGCCGCGCTGGCGAATCTTTCCGAATTTTACGCGCACGAAAGCTGCGGTCAATGCACGCCTTGCCGCGAAGGTTCGCTCTGGATGAGCAAGGCGCTTCATCGCCTCACGCACGGCGAAGGCCGCGCGAGCGACGCCGATTATCTCGTGAAGATCGCCGACAACATTCCCGGCGGCCGAACGATTTGCGCGTTCGGCGAAGCGTGTTCCTGGCCCGTGCAAAGTTTCGTCGCGAAGTTCAAAGATGAATTCATCGCCAAAGGCAAAGCCGACGAGGAACGTCGTGCGAAGGAACATATCGAGCCGGTGAAAGCCACGCCGCCGGAAAGGGACGAACTGGCGACAGCGCGTTGAATTTTTATGAACCGCAGAGACACAGAGACGCAGAGTTTCTTTGGAATCACCGAACAAGTGATCGGTGCCTGCATTGGAATTCATAAGCAGCTTGGCCCGGGGTTGCTGCAGTCCGCCTATGAGGAATGTCTTTGCTATGAGTTGTCGCAGCGCGGAATTCAATTTGAACGACAAGAGCCGCTGCCGGTGACATACAAAAATGTTCGCTTGGATTGTGGCTACAAGTTGGATCTGGTCATTGAAGGAAAAATCATTTTGGAACTGAAAACCGTGGAGAATTTGTTGCCGATTCATGAGGCGCAGCTACTGACGTATTTGAAGCTGTCCGGGTTGACACTGGGTTTGCTGATCAATTTCAACGTCCCGGTTTTGAAAAACGGAATTAAACGCATCGCGAATAATTTTGTTGAATCCTCTGCGTCTCTGCGTCTCCGCGGTGAATTGAAGGAAATTTGTTTGTGACAACTCAAGAAACAACCAAGCCCGCCGCGCCGGTGATTGAAAAAATCAGGGTAAAGGTGGACGGTCGCGAAATCGAAGTGCCGAAACTCATGCCGGATTGGCAGGGAAAACTCGCGCCCACCACGATGATTCAGGCGTGCGCGCAAGTCAAAGTGGACGTGCCGCATTATTGCTACCATCCGAAACTGCCGGTCGCGGGCAATTGCCGCATGTGCCTGGTCGAATTTGGAACGCCGGCGCTTGGGCCCGATCGCAAACCGCTGCTCAATCCGGACGGCACGCCGGTTGTCCGCAAATCGCCGCGTCCGGCGATTGCCTGCGCGACGCCGATCTCACCCGGAATGGAAATTTACACGAACACGCCCAACGTGAAGGCGATGCGTGAAGGCGTTCTGGAATTTTTGCTCATCAATCATCCGCTCGATTGCCCGATTTGCGATCAGGCGGGCGAATGCAAGTTGCAGGAATATTCGGTGGAATTCGGGAAATCGGAAAGCCGCTTCGTCGAGCCGAAAGTTCACAAGCCCAAGCGCGTTGATCTCGGGCCGCGAATCGCGCTGGACGACGAACGCTGCATTCTTTGCTCACGCTGCATTCGTTTTACGCGCGATGTCGCGGGCGACGACGCGCTCGGATTCGTCAATCGCGGCAGTTACAATACGCTCACGGCGTATCCGGGAAAAGTGTTCGACAACAATTACACCTTGAATACGGTGGATATTTGTCCCGTCGGCGCGCTGACTTCGAAGGATTTTCGTTTCAAAATGCGCGTGTGGTTTCTCAAGGAAACCAAGAGCGTCTGCACCAGTTGCGCGACCGGCTGCAATATCATCGTCGGCTCGCGCGAGGAAAAAATTTATCGCTACGAGCCGCGCGAAAACGACGCCGTGAATTCGACGTGGATGTGCGATTACGGCCGGCTGAATTATAAATGGATTCACCGCGAGGATCGGCTGATAAAAGTCCAAACTCCAAACTCCAAACTCCAAAGTTCCGGCTGGTCGGGCGCGTTAAGAGAAATTTCTGACTTGTTAGGCAAAACGGCGAATGGTTCGGTCGCAATTATCGCTTCCGCGCGTCAGACGAACGAGGAACTTTTTCTTTTGAAAAAACTCGCCGATAAACTCGGCGCGATGACGGATTCCGTTCCGCGATTTGGCGAAGGCGACAAATTATTGTTGAACGCGGACCGGAACCCGAATACGAACGGCGCGCGGCTCAACGGAATTTGTTTCACTGAAATGGGCGAAAAAATTCCGCAGATCGCGCAAGGCATTGAAAAGGGCACAATCAAAACCCTGATTGTTTTCGGCGAGGACGTGACGAAACACGGCATTGGCGCGGAGTTGCTGGGCAAATTGGAAACATTGATTGTCAGCGACATTTTGCCGAACGAAACAACGAAGCTGGCGCATTATCTTTTGCCGGGTTGCGCGCACGTGGAAAAACGCGGCACTTTTACGAACGCGAAAGGTCGCGTGCAGAAATTCATGAAAGCCGTTGAGCCGCGCGGCGACGCCCGGCCCGAGTGGGAATTTTTGCATGAACTGGTTTTTAATGTCACCGGCCAGGATGGTTTCGCGAGCATCGAAGGTTTGTTTAATCTCATGGCGAAGGAAGTTCCCGCGTTTAATGGATTGACGTGGGCGGCATTGGGAGACACCGGCGTGACGGTGCAGATTTAATTTAATTGAACCGCAGAGACGCTGAGAGACAGAGATGAAAATGAAATTTAGAGATTTGACGAAGGCTAGCTCCTGCTCGTCCCTGAATTTGGGCACACGGCAGCATTGCCGCCAAGCTCCGCGTCTCTGCGCCTCTGCTGTAAAGAAATAAATGAACTGGATCAACAATCTGAATCCGATCTCGAATTTCGCGCTGTTCAGCGGAATAAAAATCATCTGCGTTTTTGCGGTGCTGATGACGATTGTGGCTTACGCCGTCTGGGTGGAGCGGAAAGTTTCCGCGTTTATTCAGGATCGCGTCGGGCCGAATCGCGTCGGAATTTTCGGATTGCTGCAACCGGCGGCGGATGCGGTGAAATCATTTC
>DASSNZ010000424.1:0-4754 GCA_035701135.1 Verrucomicrobiia bacterium | reverse complement strand
ATGACGAGAACGACGCGGTGCTGTTTGCCAAGGCGTGCGAGCGCGCGGCGATTCCGGTCGTTCTGCGCCGCGTGGCGGACGGCGAGGAGGCGCGGGATTATTTATTGGGCGAAGGCATTTTCACGAATCGCGCGGAGCATCCGTTCCCGCAGGTGATCGTGCTGGATTTGAAATTGCCGGGAATGAACGGATTTGAATTTCTCGCCTGGCTGCGGAGCGTGAAAGAATGGGGCGCGATTCCGGTTTTGATTTTTACGTCCTCGTTGTCGCGCGAGGACAAGGCGCGGGCGATGGCGGCGGGAGCGGATTCGTTTTTCGTCAAACCGGCATCGTTCGAGGCGCTGGTGCAAATGGTCGAAATGTTCAAGATGACGGACCGGCCAAACTGGAACTGAGCGGCGAGATTTTCTTCAACGCGATTTCATCCGCGCGTTCTGACTTTCCAGCATCGGATTGGCTTCGTCGGTTCCGGCATCAATCGTGTATTCGATGATGTGTTCCAGTTTTTTGCGTTCGAGAATTTTTCGGATCTGCGGCGAAATCCATTTTTTGTTTTTGTCCTTTTTCGCTTCCACAACCGGAAGACGATAATGACGGGTCGAATCGGTTTCGATCAACGCTTTCTCGACCATTCGCGACAAAACGGGATACGCCCAGTTGGGTTCTTCGCGATAACGCCGTTTGCCCGCGGCGCGGCGGGAAATTTCCCGGGCCGAAACAAACCGCCCGGGAAATGTTTTCAGATAATTGCAGATGTCGCGTTCGTCGGAGTCCATGACAGGGAATGCGGTGGAAAAATTACAATTTCGACGCGGCGAACTGTTCGAGCTTCAGCGCGTCGGCGTTGAAGGTGCGAATGCCTTCGGCGGTTTTCTCGGTGGCCATCGCGTTTTCGTTCAAGAGCCAGCGGAATTTTTTCTCGTCGAGTTGCAACCGCTCGATTTTGCTCTGCTTCGCGGATTCCGGCGTGAGTTTGCGCTGGATGGGTTCGTTGCTGGATTGAAGTTCGCCGAGCAGATGCGGGCTGATGGTCAGCAGATCGCATCCGGCGAGTTCGAGAATTTCACCTTTGTTGCGAAAGCTCGCGCCCATGACTTCCGTGTCGCAGCCGAATTTTTTGTAATAGGCGTAAATTTCCCGGACCGATTCCACGCCCGGATCTTCCGCAGGCGCGAAATCTTTTCCGGTTTTGGCTTTGTGCCAATCGAGAATTCGCCCGACGAACGGCGAGATCAGGCGCGCTTTGGCATCGGCGCAGGCGACGGCTTGCGGCAGCGAAAACAGCAGCGTCATGTTGCAATTGATGCCTTCCTTCTGCAGCAATTCGGCGGCGCGAATGCCTTCCCATGTCGTCGCGATTTTGATTAAAACGCGTTCGCGGTCCATTCCATTTTTTTCGTACAGGGAAATAAAACGCCGCGCCTTTGCGATGAGGCCATCGGTGTCAAAGGAAAGATTTGCGTCGGTTTCGGTCGAAACGCGGCCGGGAACGGTTTTCAAAATCTCCAGGCCGAACGCCACGAGCAATTGATCCATGATTTCCTGAATCAATGCTTTGCCGGAAAGATTCGAGCGCTTGGCGTCGGAGATGACTTTTTCGAGCAACGACGTGTAGGCGGGCATTTGCGCCGCTTTCAAAATCAGCGAGGGATTGGTCGTCGCGTCCTGCGGGCGATACTGCGTGAGCGTGGCGAAATCGCCGGTGTCGGCGACGACTTTGGTGAATTGCTTTAATTGATCAAGCTGGTTGCTTGCCGGTTTCGTCTGGCTTTCAGTGCTATTCATAATTCGGGTGGCCGATTCACCATGCACTAAAACGCCGCGCCGGGCAATTCCGATAATCGTGAAAGATGGCGGAATGTGACTCAACGCAGAGACGCGGAGAACGCGGAGTTTTCGCAAAGCAGAAATGGGGAGAAAAATCTCAAAATAATTCGTAGCCAAAAAATCAAAGTGCCAAAAAGGAAATCCGAATGCTGAAAACCGATTGCCGAAAGAAATCCGAATTCCGAAGTCCGAGTAACCGGATTTCCGGAAGGGTTCAATTGTGCTTTATTCGCCTTTCAAAAGCATTTCGATTACGCACTCCATGCTTCCTCTTCGGTTTCGGGCTTCGGATTTCGGATTTCCTCTTAATCTTTTTCCAAAAATCCTCCGAGTCGTTTCGCGCCTGCGCGTTAAATTTTTGAAAAAACACCATCGCGAAGGAGATGTTTTCAACTTTCAAAAATCCCATGAAAATTCGCTTGACGGATATTTTTATACTGTCATAGTGTTCTATGTCAGAGGACGGCTATGTTGTTTCAGCTTGATTTTAAATCCGGCAAGCCGGTTTACCTGCAACTGGTGGACCAGATCCGTTACGCCGCGGCGTCGGGCGGCATTCGCGCGGGCGAACCGCTGCCGTCCATTCGTCCGTTGGCCGAGGAATTGCGCGTGAACCGCAACACCATCGCCAAAGCCTACGCGGAACTCGAAAGCCAGGGCATCATCGAAACCGTTCCGGGCAAAGGCTGTTTTCTCGCGGCGAACAACACGCCGTTCACCAAAGGCGTGCGCCAGAAACTTTTAATCACGGAAATTGATGAAGCCATCGTCACGGCGCATCACCTTCAAGTGGATCGCGACGCCTTTTTGAAAACCGTTGACGAACGGCTGGATTATTTCGAGCGCAAGCTGGCGGAACAGAATTTGAAGCACTGAAAAGCCGAACCGTGAAACGCGAACGAAAAGTGAAATTTAAAAATCGTAAATCTGAAATTTGAAATCCAAACAGGCCCAGGAGGAATACATGAATAAAAATCCGGCAATCGAAATCAGGGGACTCGCCCGGCGCTACGGAAAATTCGAGGCGGTGCATGGCCTGAATCTTTCCGTGCGCGCCGGGAGTTGTTACGGATTTTTCGGCCGCAACGGCGCGGGCAAAACCACCACGATCAAATGCCTGTTGAATCTGCTTCGGCCGCAATCGGGAACCGTGCGCGTTTTCGGACTGGATCCGCAAAAAGACGAAGTGGCGGTGAAATCGCGCCTGGCGTACGTGCCGGACGCCGTCGCGTTTTATCCGTGGATGACCGTGCGCGACACGCTGGAATATTTCGCGTCGTTTCGCGCGCATTGGAATCGCGACATTGAATCCGATTTGCTGAAACGATTCGGACTGAACCCGTCGCAAAAAGCGAGTTCGATGTCGAAAGGGCAGAAAACGCAGCTTGCGTTGATCGCGGCGATTTGTCCCGAACCGGAATTGCTCGTGCTGGACGAGCCGACTTCGGGACTCGACCCGATTGTGCGGCGCGAATTCATCGAAACGGTGATTGGCGCGTATCAATCCGGCGATCCCGAAAACCGCACGGTGTTTGTTTCCACGCATCTGATTTCCGAATTCGAAGGATTGATTGACGAATTCACAATCATCGAGCAGGGCAGGGACTTGCTGACGATGAATGCGGACAATGCGCGCGACCGGTTCAAAAAAATCCGCGTTCGTTTTGCGGAAGCTCCGGCGA
This sequence comes from Verrucomicrobiia bacterium, assembly GCA_035701135.1. Classification (GTDB taxonomy): domain Bacteria; phylum Verrucomicrobiota; class Verrucomicrobiia; order Limisphaerales; family DASXHY01; genus DASXHY01. Next base: position 1,245 of record DASSNZ010000424.1, on the reverse strand, counting down.
AACTCGATCTGTCCGGCGCGTTGCAAGTGAAGCAAAACGGGCGCGAAGCGGAAATCCTGGCGAACGGGAACAGCGAACGGCTCATGGCGGAATTGCAAACGCGCGGTCCCGAGCAACTGCGCTGCGAATCGCTGTCGCTTGAGGAAATTTTCGTCGCGTCGAATGTCTTAATCAAATCCGCATGAATGCGCTGATTCGCAAAGAAATTCGCCTGGTGTTTCCCGCGTGGCTTACGGCGCTGCTGCTTGCGATTGTGCCTGTGTGGATTGCCTGGCCGATAGGGCAAATGTATTTTGTGCGCGGCCCTGGCGTGCTGGTGTATGCGCCGTTCGGAATAGGTGTTTTGCTTTTGGGCCTTGCTTCATTCGGGCAGGAACTGAGTTCGGGAACTTTTTCCATACTGCTGGCGCAGCCGATTTCGCGGCGTCGCTTATGGATGATAAAAACGACGATTCTTGCGGTCGCGTTGTTTAGCGTGTTTGTCGCTTTGTGTGTTTCCAATTCAATTCGCGCGGCACACATTATTGAAATTTTGAAAACCACCTCGTGGCAACACGCGCTCAGCGAGATTCGAACCAAAGAATTGATTCTCAAAGACATTGCGGAACTTCATCACGCGGTAATTCACGATTCCCTGATCATCGGCGGAATGAGCGCGTTCGCCGCGTTTGCCGGCGGACTCTGGACGAACCTTCTGTTTCGCAATACGAGCGCGGCGTTCTGGTTTACGCTTTTGATTCCGCTTGGACTCGGATTGCTCGCCGAAAAATTGTTCGGCTCGATTGCGGGAGTGAGCGACGCGGGTTTGATTGTCTTGCTCGGCATTTATTCCATAGCGGGATTTCTTTGGGCGAGAAAATATTTTCTGCGAGTGCAGGACACTCAGTGGACCGGCGGCATGATTTCATTTTCGACGCGGTCTGGTTCCGAGAAGATTGCGGATAAGGATACAGATTCGCGAGGTCGAAAGCCATTTCGCGCGCTGCTTTGGAAAGAGTTTCAGTTCCAGCAAGTCAACCTGCTGATCGCGGGTCTCCTGCTGGTATCGCATCTGATTGTCATTATCGTCAGGAGGGTGAGCGCGGATTATTTTCTCGCGCATTATTCTGCGGCGATGATTTGGGAATCGTGGCCGATTCTTTGGCTCGCGATGCCTTTGCTGATTGGCGGAGCGGCCATTGCGGAGGAGCGGAAACTTGGAACTCTGGAAAGTTTTCTTTGCCTGCCGGTGGCGCGCCGGCGCGA
>DASSNZ010000423.1:0-2628 GCA_035701135.1 Verrucomicrobiia bacterium | reverse complement strand
GGCTGGCTGGAGCATCAATCGGACAAAGAAAGAGTTTTGGATTGTGCAGAATGGGCCAGAACAAACCGGTTTCCACTTTGAATTCATTTGGCGGGACTACCTTCAGGTTCGCCGTGTAAAGCCAGCCGGGACGCGCCGAATCGCCATTGTCCCAGTTTGGCGCCGGCATGATGTCGTTGTTGTCGGATGCGTATAAATGCACGGCCTGGGATTGCTGCCGCAAATTATTGTAATCCAAAATCTGGCCGGCCTTGTTTTTGGTCCGACTGAAAACCGGCAACAGCAATGCCGCAAGAATTCCAATGATCGCGATGACTACGAGCAGTTCAACCAGGGTAAATCCGCGCGCACGCGGATTGAACTTTAAAGGAAGATTGGATTTGAACATAATTTTTTTGGTTAATTGGACAGGTCAAAAGAAGGATGCACCTGATCGCATTTCCATTCCTTGCCGATTTTCTTGAACCAATATTTTCGTTCGTGTTTCTGCCCGTCCGCGCCGCTGGAAACAAGATCAATGGTCACGTTTTCGGATGACCCGGATTCAACGGTGATTTGAAAATTTGTCGCAGTCATTCGTCCGCTCCAGGCTTCTACTATCGCGCCAAATTTTCCCTGGAAAGCTTTTTGCGCATTGGCTTTTTCCGTGGGTGTCAGGCATTCCATGACCGCGTTCGCATCGCCATGACTGATTCCCCACAGTAATGTTTTCATCGCGGATTGCGGCGTCGCAAAACCCGCGTACATGATTTGATCTTTTGTCCAGATCTGGTTGCGTGAATTGCGCGCATGACGAACCCCAAAAATGGTTGTTGTAGCTGCTATAATACAGGCAAGAATAACTGTTACTGCCGCAGTTTTTGCTTTGGTCCATGCCATAATTTTCAATGCTCCTTTGATGAGGGTTAAGGTGGAAGCGGACGCTGCCGCGCTTTGTGAAATCGCGACGGCAGAAATTGTTTTGGCCAAACCCACTGGCGCGGCGTGAACTGAATTGGCGGAAATGCCTCCAGCGATGATTGTTGCTGTCGAAGTCACGCCGTGTTTGGAAAAATACTTTCGCAGTTTTTCCAATGCGCGCTTGACTCGTTTCTCCGCCGCATTCCCGCTTGTGTTCAGCAAGGAACCAATTTCACAGAAATTTTTTCCTTCGTAGAATCTTAACAGAATTACCTGACGATCTTTCTCGCGCAGGCGTGCGACCGCTAAATCCAGCAACGGCGCGATTTTCAACCAGGCTTCATTGTCAGAGTCGTTCAAAATCGTTTGCATGTGCGCCTCCTGTTCGCGAAAACGCCGACGCGTTTCGCTTCTCACAAAATTGTTAATTGTCAGGCGCGTAACTTGAAACAGCCAACTGGAAAGCGCCTGATGATGCCGCAAATGCCCCGCCTTTTTTGCTAGAATTATGAAAACCGCCTGTGTGATTTCCTCGGCGTTGTGAGAATTGGCCGTTTGCCGCAACGCGATGGAATAAACCAGATTGATGTGCCGCGCCACCAGCGCGGCAAATGCCTCGTCGGAATTATTTTCCGCGTATTGCCGCAACAATTGGCTGTCATCCGTCGGCTGCATTTGCCAATAAGTGTGCGCCACTCGACAAAAACCGACATTTTATTTCGCTAAAAGAAATCAACTCCACCGCTCATAATGCATTGAAATCTCCGCAAAGGCGCGCTGCTGCCTTGCAGCCATGCGAAAAAATGCACTGTTTCACCGCATTCTTCAGGCAAAATGTCAGCAGCACATTGTTTTGCCAAGCTTCTACTTGCGAAAATTGGAACAGACGCACGCAATTCGCAAAACAGATTCCTTCAGTAATCATGTCCGTTTGGTCCGCCGCCATCGGGATTGCCAGGATAACACCAAAGACGGTTTTTATTGGTATCGGCCACATCCTTGTACCAACGCTCAAGCCGGACATAATTCACCGAGGCGTCGAATGCAGCTTGAATTCCACCTTGTTGATGACGCCCGCTGACGCCTTCGCCCGGCCAGTTCGCGCCATCATTAAAGTATTCCGGATGCTTCTCGTCTGTCTCCCAAAAAGCGCAATCAGTCGGAAGCATTGTCGCCAGTTTGATCGGCGGATAAACATCGTAGTCATAACCAATCACCGCGCCGTTCATCGCGTAACTGGAAATCTGCTGCGCTCTTTCTTTGAATTTCGACGCCGAGGGTTTGTCCATCGGACAAAAATAAAGTTTGAGATTAAGCAAAGTGGGCCAGAGTAGTCCGGTTTGAACGACAAATTGCGCATTTGTTTCCGGTGGACTGGGTTTGTAAAGCCAGCCGATGATTTTTCCGTGTCCGTCGTCCCAATTCGGCGGCGGCACGTGGTCGCCGGCATCGGAAGCATAGACATGCACGGCGATCATGATCTGCTTGAGGTTGTTGATGTCGGTCGTTTTCGCGCCTTGGTTTTTGGCCTTGCTGAACACCGGAAACAGCAGCGCCGCGAGAATACCGATGATGGCGATCACGACGTGTAGTTCGATCAAGGTGAAGCCGCCATCACTGCGACCAGGCCGGCGGTACTGGCATTGAGGCGCGCGTCCAGGCGTGTGATTTCGGCGCTGACCGTTTCCAGTTGCGCGCGCAGCGCGACGTTCGGATCTTCGGCCCGTT
>DASSNZ010000422.1:0-6902 GCA_035701135.1 Verrucomicrobiia bacterium | reverse complement strand
GCGGCGTTTATTCATTCGTCCCTATGCAAAATCTCGATGAGGTATGGACAGATGAAAAGCTCTATCAAAAATACAAACTGACAAAAGGCGAAATCACTTTCATCGAATCGTTGGTTCGTCCGATGGAGGTGGCAGATGAGTAAAGAATTCTTCCCGCCACGGCCAGAAGCGAAGCCGACGATCTACGCTTACGAAGATACGAACCCGCAGTACAAAGGCTTGCTGAAGGTCGGTTACACAACCAAAAGCGCGAAGGAACGGGTCGCGGCTCAATATCCCATCGCGAAGCCCGGCAAACCGCCTTACATCATTCACCTGGAAGAATCGGCGATGCGGAGCGACGGCACGGCGTTCACAGACCATGACGTTCACCGTTACCTGCGCAATATCGGGATCAGGAACGCAGCGGGAGAATGGTTCCGATGTTCGATGGAAGATGTCAAAGCGGCGATCATCGCCGTGATGACTGGTGCATCGAATGAAGAAAGCCGGACGTTGGATTTCAAAATGCGCCCCGAACAGGTGCAAGCCGTCGAGAAAACCGCCGCCTATTTCAAAGCCAGCCGAAAAGAAAATCCCAAAAAGACGCCGCATTTTCTTTGGAATGCGAAGATGCGTTTCGGAAAAACGATGGCGACCTATCAGCTTGCGAAAAAAATGGGTTGGAAACGAGTGCTCGTGCTCACTTTCAAGCCAGCCGTGCAAAATGCGTGGGAGGAAGATTTAAAACGCCACGTTGATTTTGCTGGGTGGCAGTTCATTTCGCCGGGCGGACTTTCTTACGATGACGCAGACAAGAAAAAGCCATTCGTTTGCTTCGGTTCGTTTCAGGACTTTCTCGGCAAAAACAAAAGCACCGGCGGAATAAAAACGAAGAACGAATGGGTCCATGCGACGCATTGGGATTGTGTAGTGTTCGACGAATATCATTACGGCGCATGGCGTGAGAACGCGAAGGAACTTTTCGAAGCCGAGGACGAGAAGGAACTGGAATTCGCCGAAAGCAAGGAGATGCGGGAATTCGACGAGCAAATCATGCCGATCACAACTGACGCGTATCTTTATCTTTCCGGCACGCCTTTTCGTGCAATTGCATCGGGTGAATTCATCGAAGAACAGATTTACAACTGGACTTATTCGGATGAGCAGCGGGCGAAAGCAAATTGGAAAGGAGAAGAAAATCCTTATGCGGCGCTGCCGCGCATGGTGCTGATGACGTATCAATTGCCGGATTCCATTCGCGAGATCGTGATGCAAGGTCAGTTCGATGAGTTTGATCTGAATGTTTTCTTCTCCGCGACGGGACTCGGCGATAAAGCGAAGTTCGTTTACGAAGATGAGGTGCAGAAGTGGCTGGAATTGATTCGCGGCGCATTTCTAGAAACCACGGTGGACAATCTGAAACTCGGTGCGAAGAAACCGCCGATGCCATTTTCGCACGGGCCGCTGTTGAGCGTGTTGACGCACACGTTCTGGTTCCTGCCAAGCGTCGCGTCGTGCCACGCCATGCGCAACCTGCTCGCGAAGAAAAACAATAAGTTTTATCACGATTACAAAATCATTGTTGCTGCGGGTACCGCTGCGGGAATTGGCGTTGACGCGCTCGAACCTGTGTTGGACGCGATGGATGATCCGTTGAAAACCAAAACCATCACGCTCTCGTGTGGCAAATTGACGACAGGCGTCACGGTGAGACCGTGGACCGGAATTTTCATGCTACGGAATTGCACCAGCCCGGAAACGTATTTTCAGGCGGCGTTCCGCGTGCAATCTCCGTGGACCATTCAAAACCCGGATGGCGAGTCGCCGAATCGCGAAGAAATCCTGAAGAACGAATGTTACGTCTTCGATTTCGCGCCCGACCGAGCGCTTCGACTGATTGCGGACTACAGTTGTCGTCTCAACGTGAACGAGTCGAATCCGGAAAAGAAAGTTGAGGAATTCATCAGTTTCCTACCTGTGCTTGCGTATGACGGCAGTTCCATGAAGCAGATCGACGCAGCGGGCGTTCTCGACATGGCGATGAGCGGAACGACGGCAACGTTGCTGGCGCGGCGATGGGAAAGCGCGTTGCTCGTCAATGTGGACAATGAAACGTTGCAGCGGCTGATGAGCAATCAGGCGGCGATGAACGCGCTGATGAGCATCGAAGGTTTTCGTTCGTTGAATCAGGACATCGAAACGATCATTAATAAGTCCGAAGCAGTGAAGAAGGCGCGACGAGAAGCGAACGACAAAAATTTATCGGAAAAGCAGAAAAAGGAACTCACCGAGGCGGAAAAGGAATACAAAAGCAAACGCAAACAGATTCAGGAAAAGCTCATCAAGTTTGCGACGCGCGTTCCGGTATTCATGTACTTGACCGATTACCGCGAGCGGTGTTTGAAGGATGTGATCACGCAGCTTGAACCCGGTTTGTTTAAGAAAGTGACAGGGCTGACGATTAAGGATTTTGAATTGCTCGTCAGCCTCGGTGTTTTCAACAGCGCGTTAATGAATGATGCGGTTTACAAATTCAAACGCTACGAAGATGCAAGCTTGAGTTACGCAGGGATCAACCGACATGTCGAAAAGGACGTTGGCTTGTATGATACTGTGATTACCTCAAAGGAATTCGGAATAACCTTTGTTGGGCGGATGTAAACACACCCGAGTCGTTGGCCAGCCAGTCCCGGAAGAATTTTCTGCGTCATCCGCTCACAATTCCGTTCGGGCTAATTGATTTTCCCATTTATCGAAACGGAAAATATGCTGCCGCTTTTCACCCGTTTTGCAGTTTCAATGATTTCTGGAAAACATTTCACGAATTTGTGCGCTTGGTCCCAGAAAGAAATATTTGTCCAACCCGCCTTGAGAAAAAACGTCGTGTGTCCCGCCGTTTCCCACGCTTTGATTTCGTGCGGGTTTTTGCTGATGCGAACGTCACCTGAAACAATTACCCAATCCGGTTCATCGGCCAACGCCAGCATCCAGGTTTGATCAGGTGTGTTGGCGGCGAAGCGATCTTTCAGATGAACGACTTGATGGTCTGGTTCGACGAGAACATTAAGGCTTTTCGCCAGTTTCGGAGCAAGATTGTTGTCGAAGAAAAATCTCACGCGGCAAGCCGTCGCTCGAATTCCACCGCATCCCGAACTTCATAGGGTTGCACCTCATACCAACGCGCCACGGTTTCAATTGACGTGTTCGCTTTCAGGCTTCGAGCGAGAACTTGTGTGGGAACGCCGGATGTCGCGACGGTAGGCTGGCCAAAGTTGCGCATCGGATCGAGAACGACCGCGCGTTCCTTTCCCAGCGGCCACCAACGTGCCAACTGATTGTTTGTCGCAAATTCCAGTTCCTTTAGAAAAGGTTCCACAATACGTCGGAATTCCTGTTGGTTTGTGATAATGTCGAGCAAAGCTTGATCCAACGATTCGTTTGCCTGTTGCTGTAAAATCTTGCGACCGTCAGTGACAAACTGATTCGAGCAAAACGGATGCTGCGAGCCAATTTTTTGGCGGGCGCGATGATGCGCCAACCGCATAGTTTTCCAACTGACTCCGGCAGTCAGGAACGCTTCGACGAATCGAATTTCAATCAAATCCAGAAAACCCAAAGAGATTTTGTTTTTCAGCGGTTTGAGTTGTCCCTTCCAAACTGAATCCGAGTGGTGAACCGTTTTCCCCTTCCGAAAATGATAACCCTTGAGCCAACGGCGAATCCGGCTCGTGGAAACACCGGTCAACTTTGCAGCCTCGGAAAGGCTGTAAATACCTGTGTTCACCGGAACAATTGTTGAATCATTCATGAAAGTGTCCACATAAAGGCATCGTCTGAACCTAAAATCAATTAAATTTCAGGTTCGTCAAAGGCTAATCTTTCCGTCAGTGACGGCGTTTTTTCAGAATTTACATTTCCCCTTTTCCCATTGCCGGGAAAACGGCACGGTGCTAAACACGTTTTGTGAAATTGGATTTCGGGAATGCCCGGAGCGCGACGCCCATTTCGACGGCGCGCGGCTTTTCACTGCTCGAATTGTTCCTCGTCATTTCAATCATTGTCGTCCTTTTCACGCTTTATTTCAGTTCCGGCTCGAAAAATTTTCAGGAGCGAAAAATCAGCGAGTGCCAGAAAAATCTCCAGAACATTTACGCCGCGTTCAGAACGTACGCCCTGGACAACAACGACGCGCTCCCCGCCCTGCCCGGCGCGCAAACGTCCGAAGCGCCGCTCAGTTCGCTCATTCCAAAATACACCACCGGCTCGGAATTTTTCGTTTGTCCCGGAAGCAAAGACAAACCATTGCCGGACGCGCAGCCGTTCGCCAACCGAAAAATCAGCTACGCGTTTTATATGGGTCGCAAATTGAGCGGCGGCGCCGGCAGTCCGTTGATGTCCGACGAGCAGGTGAACACGCTGGCGAAAACCGCAGGGCAGAATGTTTTTTCTCCCGACGGAAAACCTCCCGGCGACAACCACAATAAATTCGGCGGCAACGTTCTTTTCTGCGATGGCAATGTGCAATCCACTCCCGCCAAAGCCGCCTTCAACCTGCCGACCGGCCCCGGCGTCACGTTGCTGAATCCAAAACCCTGACATGAATATCAAAGTCCAGTGCGATTGCGGTTCGCGATTTTCTTTCGATGTCGAACCGATCAACGGCAAAATGCCGGTGCGGATTCAATGTCCGTCGTGCGGAGCGGACGACACCGCGCTTGCCGACGCGGTCATTCAGGAAAAACTCGCTCTGGAAAAACCCAACGTCTCGCCCGGCGCGCCGGAAAATTCTCCGGCGCGGCCACGGCTTCATCTGCAAACCTCCGCGTCCGCCGCGACCGCGCCGCCGGCGAGTGCGCACGAAAACGAAACCGTGGGCGCAAGCGCGGAAAGCGAACGTTGCGCAAAGCATCCGCAGGAACCGGCGGCGGAACATTGTCGCGTTTGCAAAAAACCGATTTGCCTCAAGTGCATGGAATTGTTCGGCTACGTCTGCTCGGTGTATTGCCGGAACGAAGCGGAGCGGCGGAAATTGCAGTTGCCGATTTACAAAAATCAACGCGCCGTCGTTCAACAAAACGCAAGCCGCCGCGCGAAATGGATTTCCGCCGTCGTGATTCTGGCGCTCGTTCTGATTGCCGGCGCCTGGGCATGGTACAAATTCATCGGTTCGCATCCGCAATTGGTTTACGCGGAAAATATTCCGGCCGATAAACCTGAAACGATTTACAAACTGCTCGCGCCGCACGACGTTCTTTCAGTCGGCGAAAATAAAATGACCCTGTTCGACGCTGCGCAGAAAAAGCAGATCTGGTCAACGTCGTTGAATTCGGAGAATGCCGCGCCGCCGAAAGTGAGGATCGCCGGCGAAAACATCTGGCTGGTTTTTCCAGATCGCATCGCCGCGTACGACCGCAAAACCGGCGCGCAAAAACAATCCATTGAACTCAAGCCGCCGGTTCTCGGAGTTGCGGAAAACGCTTCCGGCATTGTTGCCTTTTCCGCCGGCGATTCCGGAAAAGAATTGCTGACGCGAATCGCGTTGCCCGCCGGGACGATTGAAACGCAGACGATTGGATCGGAGAAAAAGCCGGCGCGAAATTCGCAAACCGACGCAAAAAATTCCGCGACGGGTTTTGCGCACCTTGCGGAAACTTCCGATTCAGCGAGCGCTGAAACGGGCCGCGATGTCCGGGAGTTTTTCGCCGACGGAAACGGCGCGCTCGAAATGACCATTCGATTGCTGGAACATAAAATCGCCACCCGCAACGCGATGAAGCCGAAAGGCAAATCGCATTTGAACGGCGAACTGAACGCCTCTCAAAGCATGGAAGCCGCGCAGGAGGAATTGAACGATATCCGACGCAATCAGTCCGGCGGGCAAATCACCGAAGACGTGAGCCGATACCGGATTTCCCTGAGCCGTTTTTCCGCGCACGAGACCTCGGAGTGGAGCGGCGAAGTCATCGGGCCGCCCGCGTTTTTTCCGCTTTCCACCGTGGACGTGCTGGCCGGCGGACAGGCGATTTCCGTTTTTGACAAGAATGGAAAAAAATTATGGGACGCGAATCTGACGTATCGTTTGCCCGGCGAAGATTCGGACAGGCCCGACATTCAAAAAAATCCGCCGTGCGTGGAATCGGAAAACGCGTTGTATGTGTTCGACCAGGGAATGCTCAGTTCATTTGATCCGGAGAGCGGCGCGGTGCGCTGGCGGCTCACGAGCGTCGGCATTTCCGGCGTGGAATCGGACGGTGCGGGAAAACTTTACGTTGTCACCACAAGCGCGAGCGCGGATTCGATTCAATTCTCGCGGCAGGTGGATTTTTTCAGCAAAACAAAACCCGTCCTTCTGAAAGTGGATTCCGCGACGGGAAAAATTTTGTGGCGCGCCGAAAGCGTGGCGAACAATTGTTTTCTTTCCGGCAAATTTATTTACGCCAGCCTTGTCACGACCGACCCGATGGCCGCGTTGAATCCGCAGGAGCCGGCGGAAAAATTCTACCATTTGCATCGCCTGAATCCAGCCGATGGCGAGCCGTTGTGGGATTATTATCAATCGGAATGGCCGGACCACTGCGAGGCGCAAGGCAATTGGATTTTGCTGCAATTTCCCGACAAGGTGCAGGTTCTGAAATTCCTGAGTTTTTGACTGACGCGATTTTTCCCGGAGCGATTACCTGGAAATCAGTCCGTGAAAAATCGAACTGCGGTAAATCGGCTTTTGACCTGAAATCGGCGCGTCGGCGGCTTTGAGCAACAGATTCTCGAAACGCGCCTGAATTTTCATCAGCGAATTTTCCAACGGCTATTTTTTCGAAACGATCCGCCGGAGCAATCGCTTCAATCCGCGCTTCGGCGTAATCGCGCCCGATCTCATCATCGAGCGAATCGAGCGCGAGCGTTTCGCACAAAAATTCTTC
>DASSNZ010000421.1:0-5359 GCA_035701135.1 Verrucomicrobiia bacterium | reverse complement strand
CGATGAAGTCGGTGGCTGGGATAAAATCAGCGATATGCGAATGAGCGTGGGCGTGACCTACAACACCGCCACCGGCTCCTATAATATTTATGGCGAAAAGCAGGTGGACGACCTCGTCCGCGAATTGCAACGCGCGGATTTGGTTGTCGGTTTCAACAATCTCCGTTTCGATTACGAAGTGCTGCACGGCTACACCGCGTTTGATCTTCGCCAGATTCCCACGCTCGACATGCTCGTCGAATTGCAGAATACGCTGCAACACCGGCTCTCACTGGATTCAATCGCGACGGCAACTTTCGGCGTGGAAAAAACGGCGGAAGGTTTGCAGGCAATTGAATGGTATCGTCAGGGGCGGCTCATGGAAATCGCCGAATACTGCTGTTACGACGTGAAAATCACCCGGCTCGTCCACGAGTTCGGCTGCCGGAACCAGCAGCTTCATTACCACAATCGCTTTGGAAAAAAACTGACCGTTCCGGTGAAATGGCAGGCTTGAGTCCAGCCCCGCGAATTTGATTTAAAAACCTTCCGACATCGGCGAGACGCGGCGATTGAAATTTGATTTATCGAATCCGTGTCAGGCGGTCTGCGTTTTTCGCGTTCCAAATTTATTCCGAATCCTGCGCTGCGGCGATGGCTCGGAGACGATCGGCTTCCTGCTCGGCCCAGTTGGCGAGTTGATCGCGTTGCGCGTCGGTCAACTTTGCGGCGGGATGCATCAAATCGTAATTCGGAAAAGGCATGTCCCCGGAACTCACCGAATCGCTGATGCGTCCCCAGTTGCGTCCGGCGCGGTGCGGGTCATCGTGCGGCCATTTGGAAAAATCCAGGTGTTTGCGTCCATCATTGACGTGTTCCACCAGCCACCAGGAAACAGGCGCCACGTGGCTGTACCACGGCCATTTCGTTTCGTCGGAGTGGCAGTCGTAACACGCGCCGTGCAGAATTTTTACAATTTCCGCGGGCGGCGGATTGGTCGCGGTCAAGTCGTGTCCGGGTTGAACCGGCGGATTGGTCAGCGGTGGATTGATAAGAAGCGCGCCGGCGACGAGCGCGCCGGCTGTTCCTCCAAAAATCCATTTCATTCGCTTTTTCATTAAAAACTCAAACATCTGATACTGATTAGATGCCAGAAAGTGAAGAAAGTTCCGTTTCTAAAAACCATTTCGGATTTCGCGCTTCAGTGAAGGACAACATGAAATCAACAATAAGTTTCACAGCCATCTTACGGAAATCTAAAAATGTGGTTGATGGTTTAAGCCCAACCGCACGGCAGTGTGAAAATCAACAAACTGTATGATTCCGGTCATTTCGACCGCAGAAATTCAACGGCTTCGCGCCAGAATTGTGGTTCCATGGTTTGGCAATGATTTCCGTCCGGAAATTCCCACAGTTTTTTCGGTCCGGCGTAACCGTCGTAAAGCCGCCGGCCAAATTTTTCCGGCACAACAACGTCTTTGCCATCGAGCGTGATGACAATTTTGCCATGATAATTGCGCAAATAATTTTCGGACGGAAAACGGTCCACCATTAAAAGTCCAACCGGCAGCCACGGATAGTAGCTTTGTCCCACGGCGGTCAGGCGATTGTAAGGCGAAATCAAAATTATGCCGGAAATTTTGTTGGAATAAGTTCCGGCCAAATAGGAGGCGACGCCGGAGCCGAGCGATTCGCCAAGCAGATAAATGGGTTTATTCGTTGGCAATAGTTGAAGAGCTTCGGTCGCGGCGGCGTATAAATTTTTTTCCGTTGGTTCGCCCGCGCGATCTTCGTAGCCGGGATATTCTAAAATAAAAACATCGAAGTTCGCGATTTTCTGAATGTCATCCGCGTAATGCACGCTGCCCGTGGCGCTGCTGGCATTTCCGTAAAGGACGAGGACAACGCCTTCAGCGGGCTGCGACGAAATGCGTTTGAACCCGATGGATTGTTCGATTGAATTTGTCCAGCGTTCGAGTTTCGCGGACAACGCCCTTTGATCCACTTGTTCAGAAGTATGAACCTGCGGATGATAAATCAATGATCGTTGCGAAACTGCGATGGCAATACAAAGGACGACGTAAATACTCCCGCCAAACAACAAAAGCAATTTGACGGGTCGGACCCATGGATCTGATTTTTGTTGTTCAGACATTACGAAATGAATTGAAAACGGTTTAACGAAAAAAGGCGAACAGATTTCTCTGTCCGCCTTTCGATTTTAGAATTGAATTCGTTTAGTAGCGATAGTGTTCCGGCTTGTAAGGACCATCCACCGGCACGCCGAGATAATCCGCCTGCGCTTTGGTGAGTTTGGTCAGCTTCACGCCGATTTTTTCCAAATGCAACCGCGCAACTTCTTCGTCCAGTTTTTTGGGCAAACGATAGACGCCAATTTTATTCGTCTCGCGGTTCTTCCATAAATCCAATTGCGCGAGCACCTGATTGGTGAACGAATTGGACATGACGAAACTCGGATGTCCGGTGGCGCAGCCGAGATTTACCAGCCGTCCTTCCGCGAGCAGATAAATGCTGTGGCCGTCGGCGAATGTGTATTTGTCCACCTGCGGTTTGATGTTCAATTTCTTCACGCCTTTTGCGTTGTTCAAACGGTCCACTTGAATTTCGTTGTCGAAGTGGCCGATGTTGCAGACGATGGCCTGGTCTTTCATCTTCGCCATGTGTTCGAGCGTGATGATGTCGCGGTTGCCGGTCGTAGTAACGTAAAGATCGGCGATGCCGAGCGTGTCTTCCACGGTCGTGACTTCAAATCCTTCCATCGCGGCCTGCAACGCGTTGATGGGATCAATTTCCGTGACGATGACGCGCGCGCCGAATCCACGAAGCGAATGTGAACTGCCTTTGCCGACATCGCCGTAACCGCAAACGCAGGCAACTTTGCCGGCGACCATCACGTCGGTCGCGCGTTTAATTCCGTCGGCCAGCGATTCGCGGCAGCCGTAGAGATTATCGAATTTGGATTTTGTGACGGAGTCGTTGACGTTGATGGCTGGAACCAAAAGCTTTCCCTGTTCCAACATTTGATATAAGCGATGCACGCCGGTGGTTGTTTCTTCGGAAACACCTTTCCAATCTTTGACGACGGTGTGCCAGAAACCGGGGCGTTCCTTTGCGACGCGTTTTAACAAATTTTTGATGACGGCGACTTCGTGGTTGTCGCTGGGCGTGTGAACCCAATTGTCGCCGTTCTCCAATTCATAACCTTTGTGAATTAACAACGTCGCATCGCCGCCGTCGTCCACAATCAGTTGCGGACCTTTGTTGCCCGGATGCGTCAACGCGCGCAGCGTGAAATCCCAGTATTCTTCGAGCGTTTCGCCTTTGTGCGCAAAAACGGGCACGCCCGCCTTTGCAATCGCGGCGGCGGCATGGTCTTGCGTGGAAAAAATGTTGCAACTCGCCCAGCGCACGGACGCGCCGAGTTCGACGAGCGTTTCGATGAGAATTGCCGTCTCGATAGTCATGTGCAGCGAGCCGGTGATGCGCACGCTTTTGAGCGGTTTCGATGGGCCGTATTTTTTGCGAATCGCCATCAGGCCGGGCATTTCGTGCTCGGAAACCTGGATGGTTTTGCGTCCCCATTCGGCGAGCGATAAATCGCGCACGGCGAAATCGTGTGTCGCGCCATTGCCATTGCTTTTCGCAATTTTAGCGCGCGGAGGAGAAAGTTTGATCTTTGGCATAGTTTTAAGATTTAAAAGAGTGAACGGTTCGATTTGAAAAAGTTGCGGATTTTCGAGCCAGTTGAAATTGAATCTTGAACCATAACTCGCAATTCATCACACGCTGATTTGCACGCCGGAACCTGCTGAACGTCCGTTCACCAGCGCGGCGGCTTTTTTCAACGTGACGGCGGAGACGGCTGATTTGCCTTTGCTGACAACCCGTCTGAGCGCGTCGGCTTTGTCCGTTTTTTCCCAGGTGATTTCCGGATCGTTTTTTCCGAAATGACCGTAATTGGTCGTCTTCGAATAAATCGGGCGGAGCAAATTTAGTTGCTTGATGATGTCCGCCGGTTTGAAGCTGAAAACCTGCTGAACCGCAGCCGTGATTTCCTCGTCGCTGACCGCGCCGGTTCCAAAAGTATCCACACAAACGCTGACCGGATTCGGATGGCCAATGGCGTAGGCGAATTGGATTTCACACCGCGCGGCGAGACCGGAGGCGACGATGTTTTTCGCGACGTAACGTCCCATGTAAGCGGCGCTGCGATCCACTTTCGACGGATCTTTTCCGGAAAACGCTCCGCCGCCGTGACGTCCCATGCCGCCGTAGCTGTCCACGATGATTTTGCGGCCGGTCAATCCGGTGTCGCCCTGCGGTCCGCCAGTCACGAAACGTCCGGTTGGATTGATGAGAAATTCGGTCTGACTCGTCAGCAATTCCGCTGGAAGAACTTTTCGAATCACGTTCTTGACGATGAAATTTTCGATCTCGTCGTGCTCGACTTCCGCGGCGTGCTGCGTGGAAATCACGACGTTCGTAATTCGCGCCGGTTTGTTGTCCACGTATTCAACCGAAACCTGGCTTTTCGCGTCGGGCCGAAGCCATTTTACTTTTCCAGCTTTGCGGATCCGGGTCAGTTCACGTCCAAGCCGATGCGCAAACATGATGGGCGCGGGCATGAGTTCCGGCGTTTCATCGCAAGCGTAACCGAACATCAATCCCTGGTCGCCTGCGCCTTGCTCGGAAGTTTTCTTGCCTTCGGCGGCCTTGGCGTCAACGCCCTGCTTGATGTCTTCGGACTGGCCGGTGATGTAACAATTCACGAAAACCTTGTCCGCGTGAAACACGTCATCGTGATTCGTGTAACCGATTTCACGAATCGCTTTGCGGGCGATTCCGATGAAATCAATAACGTCGCTCGGGTTCTTTTTTCCAATGCCGGGAATGGTGATTTCGCCGCCGATCACCACGATATTGCTCTTGGCGTAGGTTTCGCAGGCAACGCGGGATTTCGGGTCCTTGGCCAGGCAGGCGTCGAGAATCGCGTCAGAAATGGTGTCGCACACTTTGTCCGGATGGCCCTCGCCGACGGATTCCGAAGAGAAGATAAATTTTTTGCTCATTGAATGAAGCTGAATAGCTTTGGTTAAATTGTCATATTGACGTATCAAGATAGGATGATATAAAGATTCTCGATTCCGTCAAATGATTTTTCGGGAAAAATTCATGCGTCCTCTCACACTGACAGAAAAATTGCGAAGCCGCCGAAGGCGAGCATTGATAATCGTTGCTTTGGTGTTTTTCAGCCTATGCCTGTCTTTCGTGCTGTGGCGATGGCGTTTGCGTAGAGAAATAAATTCCCGTATCGCCAGTATTCGTGCCGCAGGCTTGCCGGTAAATTGGGAGGAGCTTG
>DASSNZ010000420.1:0-39665 GCA_035701135.1 Verrucomicrobiia bacterium | reverse complement strand
ATAAGTTCAAAGGAACTGTTATACACGGCACTGGCGGGGTTTTTCTTTTTCCATTTCTCCGCTTCACCCCGCCCCCGGAAAATTTTAATCATTCGGGAAACTTTCAAAAGCGTTTCCATCACGCGCGCCATGCTTCCTTTTTTGGATTTCGAAAGTTTAGAAATTCTTTCGGTTTTCGGGCTTCGGTTTTCGGACTTCCAGTTCCATCGCCGCGCTTGACGCGCGCGGGAGAATTAAGCCAGAGTCTCGGTATGTACAGAATTCTCGGAGCCGATAACAAGGAGTATGGCCCGGTCAGCGGCGAGCAATTGCGCGGATGGATCGCGGAAAATCGCGCCAACGCGGGGACGCTTGCGCTGGCGGAAGGCTCGACAACCTGGAAGCCGCTCCGCGAATTTCCCGAATTTTCACTTCTGTTCGCGTCGCAACGCCCGCCCGTTCTCGCGCCGCTGCCGGCCGCGCGCAAATCCACTTCGCTTGCGACCACCGGACTGGTTTTTGGAATTATTTCCGTCACGTTCGGCATGTGTTGCTGCTACGGATTTCCGTTCAACGTTCTCGGTCTCGCGTTTTCCATCGCCGCGCTCGTGCAGATTCGCGCGCATCCCGATTTGTACGAAGGCCACGGAATGGCCATCGGCGGACTGGTGCTTTCGATTGCGAGTCTCGTGCTGACCGGGCTGGTCGGATTGTTCAGCACCGTGACGTTCTGGGGCGAAATGCCGCGGCACATGATTCATCGTTTATGAAATTCACATGAACGCGCGTCGGCTCATCTGGATCGGCGGCATCGCGACGGCGGCGGGCGCGGCGCTGGTTCTTTTTTTCTTTGATCCCTCGCGGTTCGCGTTTTATCCGCAATGCCCGTTCCACAAATGGACCGGCCTGGATTGTCCGGGCTGCGGCGGATTGCGCGCGCTGCATCAGTTGTTGCACGGCCATGTTTTGGCGGCGCTGCGTTTCAATGCGTTTGTCGTTTTGTCCGTTCCGCTCGGCGGATTTTTCGCATTGCTTGAAATCTGGAAAAAATTCCGCGGCCAATCCGCCGCTTCGGCAATTCCCATTCGGGCGCTATGGCTGTGGATGTATTTTGGCGCGTGGATGGCGTTCGCGGTTTTGCGCGATGTCGGATTGCCGTTGTTCGCCTCGCTCGCTCCGTAATCAGAAAGGAAAACCATGTATAAAATTATCGGTGCCGACCAAAAAGCCTACGGGCCAATCAGCGGTGAGCAAATCCGCCTCTGGCTGCGCGAGGGACGTGTCAACGCGCAAACGCAAATGCAGGCCGAAGGCGAAACGGACTGGAAACCGCTGGCGTCGTTTCCGGAATTCGCGGATGTTTTCGGCGGCGCGGGCGGAGAAACGTCTTTTGTTCCGCCGGCATTCGGCGCGACGCCGCCCGTTTCTCTGGCAAATCCCGACGTGCTCGTGGAAAACGCATTGACGCGGCAGCCGCGAATCGAAATCGGCTCGTGCTTCAAGCGCGGGTGGAATCTCGTGATGGAGCGATTCTGGCTTTCCGTCGGCGTGGCATTTGTTTGCACGATCGTCGCCAATGTTCCGCTGCTTTCCGGCGTGGCGCTGGCGGGATTGTTCTGGTTTTTCCTGAAACGGATTCGCGGCGAGGACGCCAAATTCGAGGATGCGTTTTCGCCGTTCAGCGTGGCGTTTCTGCAATGTTTCCTCGCGGGCCTGGTTTATACGGTGCTGGTCGCGATCGGAACGATGTTGTGCGTCATTCCCGGAATTCTTCTGATCGCCGTGTGGACTTTCACCTGGCCGCTGTTGATGGACAAACGCCTCGATTTCTGGCCGGCGATGGAAACCAGCCGCCGCGTGTTGTGGCCTAACATCTGGGGAATTCTCGGATTATGGATCGTCAGCGTGCTCGTGATAATGCTGGGAGCGCTGGCCTGTTATGTCGGCACGCTGGTGGCGGTTCCGGTTGTTTGCGCCGCGCAGGCGTACGCCTACGAGGATTTCTTCGGCGGAAAAACGGCGGTTTGAATTGAGGAATCATTGTCGTCTGTAGGGCGCGCCACTCCGCGCGCGCCGAATCGCGGCAGCCGGAGCGATGCAGTTGAGACGCGGAGCATACGCCTCCGGCGTGTGGTATTCGGCGTCTCGCCGAATACTTCCAACCACCATTCTGCCGTCATCAATCGGTGTGGAAAAGTTTGTATATTGGAGTCGTTGTCGAGACGACAACGACAGCACGCGAGACGCGTGCGCTCCCCGCAAACTGCATCGTTCCGGCCAAGGGCGCGCATTTTTCCGAAGTGCCTGTTCCAAAATGGCGGCGGCAGAGGACTGTTCGTTCTAAACAATGCTTACTTTTCCGGAACTTCGATCACATCGCCGTCGCGGAGAAAAAGGTCCTGCGGCGTGTTGCGCACTTTGGGAACGTCCACGACGAATTCCGTCGTCTTGCCGGTCGCCGGATCTTTGCGGGTGACTTTCACGCGCGATAAATCCGAGGACGAAAGCAGCAGGCTTTGGGCATCGGGAAATCGCAACGCTCCGTTTAAATAAAAACAGCCAACGCCAGGATCTTCTCCGTTCGGCTTCAGAGTCAAATCGCGGGTTTGGTTGCGCACTGTGATTCTGACGCGGCGTTCGAGACAAGAGACAATGGTTTTCCCTTGTTGAATTGTTAATCCGACAGGTGGTTTGTTGAGCGGATGCTCGCGAACTGGAATTTCTATCACGTCACCGAATTCAAGCGGAATATCTTTCGAGCAATCCACTCCATTGGTCGCATTTAGAACATTGATTTCCATTTGCTGTTCCTTTCCGTCAGGTTTTCGGCTTGGGCGATGAATAATCAGTCGCGCGAGATCGGGGAACGCCCATTGACTCGCTGGAGGAGCAAATGGAAAAAATCCGGCTTGAACCGGGTAGCTTTGCAACAGCATTTCCAGCAAAGTGAAATGATTCCAGCCGTTTGTGTTTTCTCGAAGAATTACTGCCGGTTCTGAAAATCCCGGTCGCGTCACGCGAATGACGGAAAAATCCGGCAACTGATCCAACGCGCCGTGTTTGCGGAGAATGTCGGCGATTTCGGTCATCTCGGAAGGATCCACATTTTTAATTTGATTTAGACCTGGTCGTTTCAACTCCTCCAACCGAATGTGTCCCTTTATGCCCTGCTTCGCCAAATCCAAGGGAGTGTTTCCGGCGTTATTCCGCACATTGGGATTCGCTTTGTGCGCCAGCAGTTCGGAAACAATATCTTTGTTCGACTCATAAACCGCCCAATGCAGTGGCGTGATTCCCTGTTGACCGCGAATGTTAGGATCGGCGCCACCCGAAAGAAGAATTTTAACAATATCATTTTGATTTTCCCGAGCTGCGCGAATAAGCGGTGAATCTTCCGAGTCGGTCTTGATGTTTGGATCGGCTTTGAACGCGAGCAATTCCGCCACGGCATTCGATTGAGCGAACCAGGCAGCAACGAACAAAGGTGTGCTGCCATCCTTAGCCTGAACATTGACATTCGCGCCATGATTGACCAATAATGCGATGGCGTTCGTCAATCCTCTTTCAGCGGCGGAATGCAACGCGGTATATCCATTTGTATTCGCAATGTTGGGATTCGCTTTATGTTCCAGAAAAAGTTTCAAAACTTCCGGTGTGTTGCATATATTCAAAAGCAACGGCGTTTGAAGTTGATCTGAAAAGCGCACGTTTGGATTCGCGCCGTGTTCCAGAAGAATTTTCACGAGAGCGGGATTATTCTTGTTATAGGCGGCAGTCATTAAAACGGGACCAACTGAATCAGTGTTGTAAACGTTGCCATCAATACTTACCGGTCTCGGTGACGCGACGTGATTCGGATCTGCGCCATGTTCCAAAAGCTTCCGAGTCAAAGATTCATTCCCCGCAACTACCGCGAAATCCAGCGGCGACCAATTGGCATTCCCGCCTGTAAATACAAGATTCGGGTCCGCGCCGGCATCCAGTAACATTTCAGCAACATCTCCTTTCCCGAATTTTGCTGCCAGAAACAACGGTGTTTCGCCGTCTTTATCCTGCGCATTCACATTTGCTTTTGCGGCCAGCAATGCTTTCGCGATTTCCATTTCGCCTCCTTGCGAGGCTTTACCCAATGGAGTCAGGCCCGAGTCATCGGCCAGGTTCGGGTCCGCTTTTGCCGCGAGCAAAGTTTTGATTGCATCAAGATGTCCCCCTCCTGCTGCGGCCCATAAAGGAGTGACCCCTCCCCGGCTTTTAGCGTTCACGTCGGCGCCGCGAGTGATCAGCAGTTTCATCACTTCTATATTTCCTGCCGCTGCCGCCCTGTACAATGGCGTGCGTCCGCCATTTTCTTCGCTGCTGCGCGCATTGACGTCCGCGCCATGATTCAACAGAACCGTAATGACCGCGGTGAATCCGCGATCAACCGCAAGAGACAAAGCCGTTTGGCCCCGGTTATCTTTGGCGTTTACGTCAGCACCACGCCCCAACAGTAATTCGACCATGGTTTTGTGCCCATTGTTGGCCGCTTCCATTAACGCGGTCCAATGGTCCCATATCTTGCCGTTACTGCCCGCCGGTATATTTACGCTGGCACCATGATCCAGAAGAAAAGTTGCCACACGCAGCCAACCTTTGCCTGCGGCTTGAAAGAGTGGCGTCCCTTCATCACCTTTCGGAGCATTGATCAAGTCCGGACTGTTCTGAATCATCGCCTGAATGCGGCGGATTTCTTTTTCCTCATCGTCGGTGACAGGCGCGGGTTCGGCGAATTGGTTTGCCTCGGCAAGTTGAGAATTGCCCGCCTGCCCACGAAGCGCCCTGGCCCGTTCCTCGGCGGCTTTCTGTTTGATGGATAATCCGAGCAGCACTCCGTTGATTTGCTGATCAATTTGTTTGTTGATTGCGTCAATCTTATCCTGCTGGCCTTTGTAAGTTGGACTGTCACTTGTGAAGTTCTCTCCAAGAGTGGCCAACTGCTGCTCCGCATCGGCCAAATCCTCAAATAATTTTGTGAGAACCGGATTGCTATAACTTTGCTGGACGACCGTTCGCAGTTGTTGTGGCGGCAAACTCTTGAGCCGGTTCAATTGCGACTTCAATAAATCAGCCTCGTTTTGCGCCGCGGTTGCGGCTTGCATCATTATATTATCAGGCAAGGCCCCGCCGGATTGCGCGACACCCATTCCCGCCAGGTTCTGCCGGCTCAATGTCACCAGCGCGGGTTGATCGGAAAATTCGCGGACGATGCGCTGGTATTGCGCGGCGGCTTCGTTGGTCTGGCCGAGTTTGCGATAGCATTCGCCCAATCGGAATACCGCCGTCGCCGCGACTTTCCGGTCCTTGTCGAATTGCGCGGCGAGCGATTGATAATTCGTAATCGCAGAGTCCAGGTTGCGATTGGCTTCCTCCTCGAACAATCCCTTTTGCAACAGCGACGTAAGATTATTGGTCGCGCCGCGCGCCGGAATGGCAAGCGCGAGAATGACTGCGATGGCCCACATTTTTATTTTCATAAATGTTCCAGTGTTTGCCTGAAGTTTAACTTCGGCGCGCGTCGGGTTTGTCACAGTTTTGCAAAATCGGACGCGAATTGCACTTTAAAGCGAGACACGGATTGCACGGATTTTCACAGATTTATATCGGCTAACGGGAAGAATTTCCGGCGCAGAAAGTAGTGGCACGACAAAGACACCCGCGACATTGGCTTCATCGCGGCGGAGCCGTTTTTTCAATCCGTGTTCATCCGTGAAATCCGTGTCAGATTTCGGATTCGTTTCGGTGTTCACTTTTCGGAAACCGATTCCAGTTTATAACCGACGCCATGCACTGTTTTGATCCAGCGCGGCGAATCCGGATCCGGCTCGATTTTCCGTCGCAGTGTCGCGATGTGATTGTCCACCGTGCGCGTCGTGGGAAACGCCGCGTAACCCCACACCGCGTCCAGAAAACGTTCGCGTGAAACCGGTGCGCCCGGCGATTCCGCCATGAGACGCAGCATCGCAAATTCTTTCGCGGTGAAATGAATCTGCTTTTTTCCGCGTGACGCGGATTGCCGCGCGAGATCAATTTCCACTTCGCCGAATTTCAGAAGCGTCGCGGCGCGCGTCTGTCGTTGATGCCGCCGGAGCAGCGCGCGAACGCGGGCGAGCAATTCCTCCGTGCTGAACGGCTTGACAAGATAATCGTCCGCTCCGGCGTCCAATCCGTTTACGCGATCCTCAATCTGGCCTTTCGCGGTGAGCATCAGCACCGGAACCGGATTCGACAAGCGACGCAATTCGGCGCAGAGCGCGAAGCGGTCGAGCTTCGGCATCATCACGTCGAGCAGAATCAGGTCGGGTTTTTCGGCAAGCGCGCGGCGCAATCCGCTCTCGCCATCGGCGGCGGTGAGCGCGCGATAACCTTCCGCCGTGAGCGCGTCTTTCAATGCCGTTCGCATCGGCGTTTCGTCTTCAATGATTAAAATGCGGGACATGGATCAATTGAAAAACATCGAACGTCCAACATTGAACTCTGAACATTGAACCGCGGGCGATTCCGTTCGAGCGATACGATTTTTTCAACGCAGAGGCGCTGAGACGCAGAGAAAGGGAATTGAAGTGAATTGCTCGGTTTCATTCTACCGATCTCTGCGTCTCTGCGGTTCCAGATTTCGGGACATGGGTCAATTGAAAAACATCGAACATCCAACATCGAACGCCGAACATTGAACCGCGGGCAATTCCGTTCGCGCGATACGATTTTTTCAACGCAGAGGCGCTGAGGCGCAGAGGAAGGGAATTGAAGTGAATCGCTCGGTTTCATTCTACCGACCTCTGCGTCTCGGCATCTCTGCGGTTTAACGAAAATTTCATGATAAAGCGGCTGCCTTTTCCGATTTCGGGACATGGATCAATTGAAAAACATCGAACATCCAACAGCGAACGCCGAACATTGAACCGCGGGCGATTCCGTTCGCGCGATACAATTTTTTCAACGCAGAGGCGCTGAGGCGCAGAGAAGGGGAATTGAAGTGAATTGCTCGGTTTCATTCTACCGACCTCTGCGTCTCGGCGTCTCTGCGGTTCAACGAAAATTCCATGATAAAGCGGCTGCCTTTTCCGACTTCGCTTTCCACTTTCACCATTCCTCCGTGCGCTTCGACAATATGTTTGACAATGCTTAATCCGATTCCGACGCCCTGGGTTTCGCGCCGCAATTCCGAGCCGCGCCGATAAAAACGATCGAAAATTTTCTCGCGCTCGCTTTCGGGAATTCCCGGGCCGCTGTCGGAAACGGAAAGAAGAATGGCGCATGGAAAATGATTGCCGGACCGGGCTGACGGCGTCGCTTCCAACAACTCAACTTTTACCACCTCATTTTTCGCAGAATGCTTGATCGCGTTATCAATCAGGTTCACCAACGCCTGCTGAATCGCCCGGCCATCCACGTTGAGTTCAACGTTCCGGGTTTCGAGTTTCGGGTTTGGGGTTTCGAGTTGAGAAGTTTGCGATTCGATGTCCGGCGTTCGATGTTGGATGTTCGATGTTTCAAATTCCAGGCGCACGCCTTTTTCCGTCGCGTAAGGTTCCATGAGCTTCACCGTTTCACGCGCGAGCGCGAGCATGTCGGTCGGCTCGAATTCGTATTGCTTGCGGCCTAGTTCGATGCGCGAAAAATCCAGAACATTTTCAATGAGCGATGAAAGCCGCCGGCATTCCTGCACGATGAAACGGAAATATTCGTTTTGCTTTTCCGCGCCGGAAATTTTTCCGCGTTCCAGGCTTTCGGCCATGAGCCGCACCGATGCGATCGGCGCGCGCAATTCGTGCGAAACGCTGGAAACGAAATTGGATTTCTGCTCGTTGAGCCGGAGTTGCGCGCTGAGGTTTTTCTGCAATTGCCACGCGCCGAACAACGCGACAACTCCGGCCGCGATGACCAGCGCGCCAAAAATCAACACGCGCATTCGTTGCCGCTGGAAAAGCAGCGTCGGATTCGCCAGACGCACGGAAATCGTGAATGGAAAAACTCCCGGCGTTGCGCCTGAAATTGTTCCGCCGGTGGTGGCCAGAATTTTTCCAGCGTTTTCAGCGTGCGATTTGGAATCGGGTGAAATGACCGGGAAACGGATTCCGGCCATTTCCATTTCAGCGGAAAAATATCGCGGCCAGCGCGATGCCATTTGCGCGGCAGTTTTTTGAATCGCATTCGCTAAAACGGAATCCGGCACGATGGCGATTAAATGATCCATGCCTCGCTCGACGTTCGTTGCCGAAGAACCGGGACGAACGATTACGTTTGTCAAAATGTAAGGCGACGGATTTACAAACAGAAAATAATTTTTCCCTTCCGAACGCGTGTGGAAAATTCCGCGTCCGGCAGCCGGACGATTTCGCCATTCGCTCAAAATCGGGCGCGTGTTTTGTTCCATGCTCCAAAGCACGCGCGCGGCGAAAACCCGTTCGAGCATGTTCGTGAAATCCTGTCGCGCCCGGGCGTCCAATTCATCGAGAAGTTTCCCGGTAAGAAATGAAGGATGGAAAAATTCCCGCGACGCGATTTCCGTGATGATTTTTCCGAACCACGTTTCCGACGGCGCGGACTGGATGGCGTTGAGCAAAGCGAGATCAGCGATGGGCGTTCCGCTCGGCGTTGTGGGATTGTCGTTGTAAAGAATTCCGTTAAACAACAGCGGAAGTTTTCGCTTTGAGGAAAGCGGTTCGATTTCGGCAAGACGCAATTGCGCGTTGGCGTCCAGCGGATGAATGTCGGATTTTTCAATTTCTTCGAGTTGCGTTTTGGTTTCAGGCGAATCCGGCGATTCGCGCGAATGGCGCTCCGCGGTTTGCCATTTTTCCAGCCAATCGGCAGGCGTTTCCAGCAGCCATTCTGGAGTTTCGGGCACCGCGGGGAAATCTGGCGTTTGCGACAAACCGGGATTTTGGACAAAGCATAGCGCCCGGGGCAATCCGCTGAGGACCGATGCCGGCACGCGTGACAGAAAAAAGGCGTTCGTTGCGATGTCGGCCTCGTTGGTGTCGCCGCCGCACGCGATGCGAACGAGAGCGTTTCTCGAAGCTTCGGTTTCGCCGGTGAAACGCCGGATGGCTTCGATCATGGAAACGCTGCCGTCGTGCGCCAGCGAAGTCGCCAGCGCGTTGGCTACGACTTGCGCGTCCTGTTCAGTGACCCGCCGGTCTTCTTTCAGAGAATTCAAACCGAGCGCCGCGAGGCCGACGATGACCAGCAGGACGAAAACAGTGAGCCAGGAGAATTGGAATTTTGTTTGTTCGCGCGCTCCCGTCATTTGTTTCTTTATGCAGGCAAATCTATGGCGACCGCAAGCCGCAGTTGTCACGATTTTGCAAAATCGAGAAATGGATTTTCCGCATAACGAGTCGGAGACGATTTGAAGGCGATTGTCGCTCAAGATTGTGTTTGATCTGTTCGGTTCACGATCAGTTTCGTCCCGGCTTTGTCAATTTGCGGGACATTGCAGAATTGAGAAAATTTCTTTTTGCCCGGAAAATCAAACGTTGCCGGAAAAACCGGTCTGGCGTTGTTGCTGCTTTTTCTTAAATGGCCGCGCGGGAAAGAAAAAACAGCGATGTTCGGAAATAATTTCGGTTCAGATTTCGGTTCGAGGAGAAGAAAATTCCAATCCGGTTTTACTCTCGCCGAGGTTGTCATTTCACTGGCGGTGTTCGCAATTGTCATTCAGGGAACCATCCTGGGTTACGTGACGGCTTCAAGTCGCGCGGAGTGGAGCGCGCATTCGTTGGCGGCGCAATCGCTCGCGTCGCAAGGCGTGGAGCAGGCGCGCGCGGCAAAGTGGGATCCGCAGGCCTGGCCGCAAGTGGACGAATTGCCGCCGACGAATTTCGTGCAGGTGGACACGCTTGATATTCCCGTTTCACACGAGCCGGAGTACGCGACGAATTACATTAGTATCCGGCTCGTTTCAACCAATCCGCCGCTGCGCGAGATCAGGGCGGATTGCGTGTGGCGATTTTCAACGCGCGGACTGTTCACAAACACGGTGGTTACGTTTCGCGCTCCCGATCAATGAAAACTTTCACTTCAAACTTTTTCGCGCGCGGGTCCGGAACACGGGCGTTCACTCTGGCGGAAATGATGGTTGTGGTCGCGATTTTTTCGCTTTTGATCGTCGCTCTCGTTTCATGTCAGCTTTTCGGATTGCGGTTGTATCACGTTTCGGAAACCAAGCTGGCCGCTACCGCGGACGGACGCCGGGCGTTGAATCAGATTCGCGAGCAGGTCCGGCAGGCCAAGCTGGTTTATGTCGGCAACGGCGACGCCGCGGGTTTTACGAATATTGAGGACGGCGAACCGCAAATCGGAAATGCGTTGCAGATTTACGCGACAACAAACCTGAGCGCCTACACGCGTTACTATCTCGATTTGGAAGATAAAAATTTAAAAAGCGTCACCGCAAGCGACGCAACGCCCAGGGTGATCGCGCAATTCGTCACCAACCAAATGGTTTTCCAGGCCGAGGATTTCAATGGAACCGTGCTGACAATCGATGTGAACAATCGCGTCATTCGGATGACGCTCGAATTTTATCAGTGGGAATATCCGATCACGACCATCGGGCAGGGCGGGATGTACGACTATTACCGAATTCAGACCCGGATCACGCGCCGGCTGATTGAATAAGCTTTTTGACTCATGCGTATCCGAATTGATTTTCCACCGCGGGCCGGTGGTTACGCGCTGGCGCTCACGATGTTTTTCCTCGCGATCATGCTCGCGATGCTGGCCAGCCTCACGCGATTGACTTACACGCAATCGTCGCTGACCGAGCGGAACAATCTTTACAATGCCTCCGTTTCCGCAGCCGAAGCCGCGACGGAAATGGCGATCTCCAAAATGGACCGCGATTTCATCAATCAAAGCGTGAATTCCGACCTGAGCGTGTATGAAAATCTCACGCCAAAAACTCTGGAGAGCGGATGGCCGGTGCAATTCGCGTTCAGCGACGGAAAAGGCGCGAGCGATACGACCGGCGTCGAAAGCCTTGGCTCGGCTGTCACGATGAACCTGAATTCGCAGTTCAACGGATTGTATGGATTGGTGATGCCGTTTCGCGTCACGTCTTCGGCGCGTCCGCTGAATCGGCTTTATGATCTTTCCGCAACCGTCAGCCAGGACATTCAACTCGCGTCCATTCCGGTGTTTCAGTTTGCGATTTTTTACACGCTTGACCTGGAAATCAATCCCGGCGCGAAAATGGTCATCAATGGAAAAGTCCACAGCAACGGCACCATTTACACCGCGCCGGAAAATTCATTGACCTACGAGGACTCGGTGACGGCCGTGGGCCAGATTTTCAATCATCGCGATCCCAACGATCCGAACTACGACAACGCGCATCAAAAACCGACTTACGACGCGCAGCATCTCGAAAAAGTCAGTTCGCTGACCCTTCCCGTCGGCGCCAATAACGATCCGGCTTCAGTGCGTCAAATTCTCGAGCCGCCGCCCGATGGCGAGGATCCCGATTCCGCCGTGGGCAAAGAACGTTATTACAACAAAGCGGACCTGATCGTCACCACGGATTCATCGGGAAATGTCAGCGTTAAAACCGGCGGATGGCATCTCTTCACCGCCATTCCACCCGATACGACAAATAAATTCGGCCAGACCAGCTATTCATTCATCAAAACGGATAACTCGTTCAAAGATTATCGCGAAGGCAAATCGGTTTCCGTGACGGACATTGACGTTTCCAAACTTAACATGTGGTTGAAAAATCCGACGAAAGGCGGACAGATCAACGATCTGGCCGACGGTCTTGAAGGTCACGGAATCAATTCGATCTACGTGGAGGACCATCGTCCGCAGTCCGGCAGCACGCTCACTGCCGTCCGCGTTTCTCACGGTCCCGTGTTGCCGGACGACGGACTCACCGTGGCGACCGAGTTGCCCATGTACGTTCAGGGCAATTTTAATCTGAGCAACGGCAAGGAAGGTTCCAGCGACACCTCGAAAAGCAAACCTGCCTCCCTTGTCGGCGACGCGATTACGATTCTTTCGAACGATTGGCAGGATGACCACGGCAAAAACGTTTCCGCCGCGAACACCACGGTCAACGCCGCTTTGATCAGCGGCATTGTGAAGACCACAAAAAAAGACTACAGCGGCGGAGTGGAAAATTTTGTGCGACTGCTGGAAAACTGGAGCGGCAAAACGCTGACCTACAACGGTTCCATGGTCATGATGTTCGAAAGCCAATACGCGACAAACGCCTGGAGCTACGGCAGTTATTATACCGCGCCAAATCGCAAATGGGCTTTCGACGTGAATTTCCTCGATCAATCCAAACTGCCTCCCGGCACGCCGCAGGTGCGCAAGCTGGTTCGCGGACAATGGACGATTCTGGGTTCTGAAAAATAAGGACCGCCGGTTCCGACGGTTGCATTCGTTTCCAAACGCAAGATCGGGCGCTGATTTCGGGAATCCTAACCATTTGTTCGCGCCGTTAACCGGCTCAATTCAATGTTAAAAAGGGGCGCAAAAAAAATCGTCTCCGGATGCTTGACAGCAATTTCCGGACATTATTTAATTCGCGCAATCAGCCTGGGCAATATTATGAAATCCACTCATAAAACTCTCTACAAATATTCTTTCACCTTAAAAAACCCGCGCCGGATTTTGTTCGGCGCAATCGGACTGTCGGCCATTCTGCTGGCGGGTTGTTCGTCTCCCCGATTGGAGATTGTAACGGCACCGGCGGGAGCGCAGGTAACGGTTCGAAATACGAAAAATAAAAAAGTTATTTCCGGCGTTGCTCCGCTTGAAGTTCCGGTGAATTTTTCTTCCGCAAATCAAACCTACACCGTGGACGTGAAGCCGCCGTCAAGTCTTGCCGAGCGTTACTCGGGTGTCACAACGAACGTGACCCGCCAGCTTTTTTCGTTGTTGCCACAACAGGTCAATGACGGGAACCGGAGATTGGATTTGAAGCTGGACGAAAAATTGTTTCTCGTGGTTCCCTATCTCGAAGTGATTTTGGATTCCCGCCAATCCTGGCGCGGTGTCGTGATGTGGTCCCGCGCGTATAAAGACGTGAGCGAAGCCGGCGGTTCGGTTCCCACGAAAATCGCCGAATTCGGAGACAATATCGGTGTTCAAAGCCTCGCGCTTTCACCCGACGGCTCGCGAATTGTTTACTCGGTCGCCAGTTATGTCGTTCCTCCGGCGGATTTATGGAAATTGCCGAGCGCGAACACGCTGCAAACGGTGGATGTCGCCGGAGCAAATCTGAACGGAATCAGCATCAACGCGGGCGGCATCGAGCATATTACTTCCGAAAATTTTCGGGACATGTTCCCGAGCTTCACCTCGGACGGCCAATATCTGTTGTTTGCCTCCAATCGCCGTCGCGCAAATTCCGAGGATATTCTTCGCATCAGCGCGCTGCATCGCGGCGGCATCTCGGACATTTACGTGCATCGCGATGGACGGCTCATGCAACCCACCGAATCCAAAGACGGCACCATCGCATTTTGCATCGAAGATTCGCACGCCCTTGATCCAAAACAACGCTTTACAATCTGGACGCTGGGCGGCCCCAACCAGTTCCCGACCCAGATTCAAATCGGCAGCCAGCCCGCGATCAGCCCGGACGGAAAATACATCGCGTATATCGGAGCGGACGGAAATTTATGGGAAGTTCGGACGGACGGCTCGCAGGCAACGCAATTGACATTTGGCGCCGATAGAATTCTCGAACGTTACAAATCCAGCCTTGCCGCAGACGAACTCGCTCATTACGAGGCTTTCCTGAGCAATTTCGGGTTCGCCGAAAAAACACCGTTTTCGTACCCCGCATGGAGCGCGGACGGAAGCGAAATTGTCTATACAGCGATGGAGGGCAGCGATTCCACCGGCCGCCCGAACGAGGACATCTGGTCCATGAATTTTGACGGCTCGAACAAGCAGCAATTGACAACCAACGGCTCGATTGACCGCTATCCGCTTTTGTCTCCGGACGGCAAATGGGTTTATTTCATGTCAAATCGCGGCGGGCGATGGGCCATCTGGAGAATTGCGGCTCCGGCAAAATAAATTCGCGCCGTTCACCCGAACAAATCCATCTGCGGCGCGGGCGCGAGGCGCTTGAGCTTCTCACGGTCCTGCTGGCGACGCGAAGGCTGGCGCACATTTCCTTCCGGCGTGAGTTCGCTTTCTTCCAGGTTGCGGAGAATTTCCTTCGCGCGTTCCAAAACACTTTTCGGCACGCCGGCCAGTCGCGCGACCTGGATTCCGTAACTTTTGTCCGTGCCGCCTTCGATAATTTTTCGCAGGAAAACAATCTGGTCGCGCCACTCGCGGACCGCGACGTTGAAATTTTTCAATCTCGGCAAACGCGCCGAGAGTTCCGTCAATTCATGATAATGCGTGGCGAACAATGTTTTCGCGCCGACCTGATTGTGCAGATATTCCACGATGCTCCACGCGAGACTTAATCCGTCAAACGTGCTGGTGCCGCGCCCGATTTCGTCGAGCACAATCAGCCCGCGCGGCGTGGCGTTGTTGAGAATATTCGCCGTCTCGGCCATTTCCACCATGAACGTGCTCTGGCCTCGCGCCAGATCATCGCTCGCGCCGATGCGCGTGAAAATCCGGTCCACCAGATCCACGCGCGCCTCCGCCGCCGGAATGAACGATCCCGTGTGCGCAAGCAGCGCAAGCAGCGCGACCTGACGAATGTAAGTGCTTTTTCCGGCCATGTTCGGTCCGGTGATCAGCGCGATTTGCGGCAGCGTAAAATATTTTTCCCTCTCCCCGCCAATAGCGGGGAGAGGGTTGGGGTGAGGGGTTTGTAATCGCTCCACCTCACTCCCGCCCTCTCCCCCGCTACGCGGCGGAGAGGGAGACAAAATTATGCTGCTGGAAAGTGCTGTATCATTCGGCACAAAACGTTCCTCCATCAGATTCTGCTCCAGCACCGGATGGCGTCCGTCGCGAATTCGCAAAATTCCCTCGTCGCCAATTTGCGGGCGCGTGTAATTGTAAAGCCGCGCCGTTTCCGCGAACGAACCGAGCACGTCCAATTGCGCGAGCGCGGCGGCGGTTCTCTGAATTTCCGCCAGGCGCGCGAGCACGGCTTCGCGGATGCGCTGGAACAATTCGTATTCCAGCTTCACGCCGCGTTCCTCCGCGCCGAGAATTTTTCCCTCCATCTCCTTCAACTCGGGCGTAATAAACCGCTCGCCGTTCGCGATGGTTTGTTTGCGAATATAATGCGGCGGAACCTTGTCGAGATTCGACCGCGTCACTTCGATGTAATATCCAAAAACGGAATTGAAACGCACTTTCAGCGACGCGATTCCCGTGCGCTCGATTTCGTCCTGCTGCAATTTTGCAATCCAATCTTTTCCGCCGCGCATGGCATTGCGCAGTTCGTCCAGCGCCGCGTCGAATCCGTCGCGAATGATTCCGCCCTCCTTCAACGCGAGCGGCGGCTCGTCCACAATGCCGCGCGAAATCAGTTCCACCAGATCGGGCGTTTCGGCGAGATGCGATTCGAGTTCTTCCAGCAGCGCGTTTTTTTCGGGACGAGTTTCCCGCATTTCGGAAACATCAAATTCCATATCGGGAGTGGCGCGCGCGGTGAATTGAATTCCGGCGAGGACGTGTTTGATTCCCGGAATTTGCTCCAACGCGATCCGCAACGCAACGAGATCGCGCGCGTTTCCGGTTCCGGAACTGAGCCGTCCGATCGTGCGTTCCAGGTCGCGAACCCCGGCGAGCAGCGCGCGGAAATTTTCCAGTTCGGCGGAATTTCCGATGAATGCCTGAACCGCTTCCTGCCGCCGCCGGATCGGTTCCGCCAGCGCAAGCGGTTGCGAAAGCCAGTCGCGCAACCGTCGCGCGCCCATCGGCGTGACAGTCCGGTTGAGCGCGCCGTAAAGACATGCGGCGCGCGGCGAGTCGTGATGCAGCGGCTCGAGGATTTCCAGATGCCGCAGCGTGGTGTAATCAATCGCGAGAAAATCGTTGCGTTGATAAAAGGTGATGCGCGTGAGATTCGCGACATCACGCCGGAGATGTTGCGCGAGATAATGCAAAATGCCGCCCGCCGCGCCGATGACGGCGTTCCGATCTTTCAGTCCAAAGCCGTCGAGCGACGCGACTTTGAAATGCTCGCGCACGGTGAATTGCGCGGTTTCCGGCGCGAACACCCAATCGTCGTAGCCATTGAGAATCCAACGCGTGGAAGAGAAATTGACGATCGGATTGCCCTCTCCCGGCCTTCGGCCACCCTCTCCCATCGGATGGGAGAGGGATGGGGTGAGGGATTCCGTATCGGTCAAACCGGAAGGTTTAATCGCTCCGCTTAGCAATTCGCATGTCATCCGCGATTCACCGGGAAAAATAATTTCCGCCGGACGCAGGCGCTCCAGTTCGGTGAGCAGCGCGGTTTCATTTTCCACTTCCGTGGCCATGAAATCGCCCGTCGTTAAATCGGCGAATGCGAGTCCGAAAATTTTTCCGCGCGGAAAAACCGACGCGAGAAAATTATTTCGTTCCGCCGCGAGAATGCGTTCGTCGAAATGCGTGCCGGGCGAAAGAATCTGCGTGACCTCGCGTTTGACGAGCTGGCCGGGACGCGCCTCCTCGACCTGATCGCAAATGGCGACCTTTCGGCCCGCTTTCAGAATGCGTCCGATGTAGGAATTCGCCGCGTGAAACGGAATGCCGCACATCGGGACGGCGCCGCGTTTGGTGAGCGCGACATTGAGCAGTTGCGCGCCGGCCTGCGCGTCCTCGAAAAACATTTCGTAAAAATCGCCAAGCCGGAAAAGCAAAAGCGCGTCTTTGGGCAGTTCGCTTTTGATGCGGCGATACTGCGCCATCATCGGAGTGAGTTGCGCTTCGGCGGCCATGGCGAAACGTTAACGAAAATTGTTTTTACGTCGAAGGGAAATCGCTGTCTTCAAAAATTCGTTCCATGCGGATATAATCGAGGAAATCCCGCGCTCGCCAGCGGCGCCACCGCCGGTTTATGCTCGGCCAACGTTTTACTCATGGTGAACCCATCCGAAATACATCCGCCGGAAGCGCGGGAAATCCCGCAAATCCTTGAACATCTTTTCCGCCACGAATCCGGGAAAATGGTCGCGACGCTGACGCGGATTTTCGGAATCGAACATCTCGGCCTCGCGGAAGATGTCGTTCAGGAAGCGCTCGCGCGCGCTCTGCAAACCTGGCCGTTTTATGGCGTCCCGAAAAATCCCTCCGCGTGGATTATGCGCGCGTCTCGAAATCTCGCGCTCGACGTGGTGCGCCGCCAAAAAGTTTTTCGCGAAAAGGAAAACGAAATTGTCCGGCTGATGGAACGTCCAAATCCCGCGCCGGACGAAACCGTTTTTTCCGAACAGGAAATCGCGGACGACCGATTGCGCCTGATGTTCGTATGCTGCCATCCGAGCATTCCCGCGGATGCGCAGGTTGCGCTCGCGCTGAACACGCTTTGCGGTTTCAGCGTCACGGAAATCAGCCGCGCGTTTCTTTCCAGCGAAGCCGCGATTGCGAAACGCCTGACGCGCGCGAAGCAAAAAATCCGCGAGGCAAAAATTCCGTTTGAGATTCCCGCCGGCGAGGAACTGGCGCGCCGGCTGGACGCCGTTTTGCAATCGCTTTATCTGATGTTCAACGAAGGTTACAAAGCGTCCACCGGCGAAAAACTCGTGCGCGAGGATGTTTGCCACGAGGCAATCCGGCTGGTGAATTTGCTTGCCGGACACGCGGCCGGAAATCGCCCGGCGACTCATGCGTTGCTGGCGTTGATGTTGTTGAGCGCCGCGCGATTGAATGCGCGTGTGGATGGCGATGGCAATCTGCTTCGGCTCGAAGAACAGGATCGCGCGCAATGGAACCAGCCGATGATTGCGCGCGGCATGTTTCATGTGGCGCGATCCGCGGATGGCGACGAAATCACCGAATATCATCTTCAGGCCGGAATCGCTGCGTGCCATTGCGCGGCGAAAAATTTCGATTCGACCAACTGGCCGCGGATTCTCGCGCTTTACGATCAGTTGATTCAGCTCAATGACTCGCCGGTCATCGCTTTGAATCGCGCCGTAGCCGTCGCGCACGTTCACGGACCGCAGGCGGGGATTCAGGCCGTGGAAAGCATTCGCGACCGTAAATCGCTCGAATCCTATTATTTGCTTTACGCGGTGCTCGGAGAATTCGAGGCGAAATTAAACCGGCGGAATATCGCCGCGAATCATTTCAGAAAAGCGCTGGAACTCGCCGCTCTTGCATCCGAAAAAAAATTTCTCTCGAAAAAACTTGAGGCGTTCGAAAAATCCTCCCGCGAATTTCCGGCGTAGGGAAACGCGAATTTCTCACGCCGCGCTGTCCACGATCTGGCAGACAATCGGCGACAATTTCACGCCGACGCGTTTTTCGTATTCGCGCGACATGAATTCGATAAAGCTGTCCGCCTCGTGATGCGCGACGAGATTGATCGTCGCGCCGCCAAAGCCGCCGCCAGTCAAACGCGCGCCGAGACAGCCGCGATGTTGCCGCGCCAGTTCCACGAGAATGTCCAGTTCCTTCGTGCTGTTTTTCAAAAAATCGCGCGAGCTTTCGTGGCTTTGAAACATGTATTGGCCGAATTGTTTATGATCGTCCTCGCGCAATGCGCGTTCCCCGGCGACGACGCGCGCGATTTCGCTGACGACGTGCCGCGCGCATTCGTATTCGCGCTGAGTCAATTTCGATTTGCCGGCTTCAACCTGTTTCAAATCCACGATGCGCAACGTTTTCGCGCCGAGTTTGCGCGCGGCGGATTCGCAATTTTCCCGAAGCTCGTTGTATTCACCGCCGACGAGCGCGTGCTTGACGCCGGAATTGCAAACGATGATCGCCTCGCCGGGCATCGGCGAATGGCTGACCACGAGCGAGGCGCAATCAATGTCAATCACGTTCGCCGCTTTTCCGAACAGCGACGAAACCTGATCGAGAATGCCGCAGTTGACGCCGACGAACTGGTTTTCCGCCGCGCGGCAAATCTTGGCGATTTCGAGGCGTTCGACGGAAGTGAGTTCGGGCAATTGATTTTTTTCGTTGCGTCGCGGCGGTTCGCCTGGTTTTCCGCCGGCGTTAAGGCTGAACGGAAAAAGCTGCCGCACGGTGAGAGCGGCGGCGACTTCGAGCGCGGCGGAACTGCTCATGCCCGCGCCCATTGGAATCGTGCCGTGAATCGCGGCATTGAAGCCGCTGAAATGCACGCCGTGTTTGCGCAATTGATCGAGCACGCCTTTGACATAATCGGCCCACGGCGCGGCGGGATTTTTTTTGAATTCGTTGGCGGGAAAAATTTCGTGTTCGGCAAAAGCGGATGATGCGAGTTCGATTTTTCCATCTGAGCGCGGTTCGGAGGCGATGGAAATGTATTTATCCACGGCCAGCGCCATGACAAGTCCATCGTTGTAATCAGTGTGATTGCCGAGCAGTTCCAGCCGTCCGGGAGCGCGAACCAGACGCGCGGGAGCGTGTTGGAAATGTTTTTTAAAAAGTTCGGAAACGTTGTCGTTGGTTGTCATTCAATTTGTCCGGCTTCAAACCATCCGCGATCTGGTTTTGGGCAAACTAAATTCGCCCAAATTGTTTTGCGAGAGGAAAAACCTGAAATTCAGATCAAGGTTCCGTGGGGAGCGCACGCGAGCCGCGTGCGTTCCTCATTTTTTTGAATTCGGGATAAATTAAAAAAAAGCGGCGGAAAAAATTCCGCCGCCGTGTTGAAAACGAATTGAACAACCTCGCGCTATCAATCAAACGCGTGACCGGCGCAGCAAAGTACGTTTTTGACTTTGTGACGGACGAGATCTTTGACGGCCTGACGCGCGGGGCCGAGGTATTTGCGCGGATCGAATTCGCTCGGCTTTTCCGCGAAAACTTTGCGAATGCCGGCGGTCATCGCGATGCGAAGATCGGTGTCAATATTCACTTTCGTGCAACCGACCCGCCGGGCGACTTCGATGTCCGCTTCCGGCACGCCTTGCGCGTCCGGCATTTTGCCGCCGTATTTGTTGACTTCGGCGACGAGATGTTGAGGAACACTGGAGGCTCCGTGCAACACGAGCGGATAATCGCCCATGCCTGCGTCCATCAATGCTTTTTTGATCAGCTTGAGACGTTCGAGATCGAGATGTTGCGTGCCTTTGAATTTGTAGGCGCCGTGGCTGTTTCCGATGGCGACCGCGAGAGAATCGCAGCTGGTTTCTTTGACGAATTTCACCGCTTCTTCCGGTTCGGTGTAATGACCGCTGGTGGAATGCGCGCCGCCTTCTTCGCCTTCGTCAAATTGCGCGCCGACGAGATGTCCCAGTTCGGATTCGACGGAGCAATTGTGCTTGTGCGCGTATTCGACGACTTTGCGGGTGATCTCGGCATTCTTTTCAAACGGCTCATGGCTGGCGTCAATCATCACGCTGGTAAAACCTTCATCAATACATTCCTTGCAAAGCTCGAAGGAATCGCCATGGTCCAGGTGAACGGCGATTGGAATATTGGAAAGGCTCACGGCGGCTTCGATCAGTTTTTTCAGATAAACGGGATTTGCGTATTGGCGCGCGCCTTTGGAAATTTGCAGGATCAACGGTGCCTTTTCCTCTTCGCAGGCTTCGACGATGGCCTGGATGAGTTCCATGTTGTTGACGTTGAAAGCGCCCAGGGCGTATTTCCCTTTCAGCGCTTTGGCGAACAGGTCTTTTGTGTGTGTCAATGGCATAATGATTCGATTTCAAGTTAAAAACCGCGCAGGGCGCGGTCAGATGAAAATGATAGAACGGGCGGGGCGGAAAGGGAAATTAAATTTCCAGAGCGCTCGGCATGACGAATCAGATCGGCTAAACTGGAATGGAACGATGCCCGTGCGGTGTCGGCGGAAAAATTGGGCAAATCCGAAATCCGAATCTCGAAATCCAAAAGAAGTCCGAAGCCGGAAATCCAAAGTAGAATGCAATATTGAGTTTTGACGGCCGGCGGATTCGGAATTCGGAATTCGGATTTGGGATTTCGACGAATTGTGATCCCGCGTTGCCGGCGGCACATTTTTTTATTTCAGCGTGTGAACGCGTGCGGGCTTATTCGGCG
This sequence comes from Verrucomicrobiia bacterium, assembly GCA_035701135.1. Lineage (GTDB taxonomy): Bacteria > Verrucomicrobiota > Verrucomicrobiia > Limisphaerales > DASXHY01 > DASXHY01. The sequence goes on along the minus strand of DASSNZ010000420.1, from coordinate 18,563 downwards.
TTTTGGGGTCAAGACCCCATTGTGATTTTGACTTCAGAAAATAGTGTCAATTCATGCAAAGCGCGCTCAATTTTCCCTCCCTTCGTCCATCCGGTTCCGGAATGGATTCCAACTTCAACGTGGTCATCGCGTACGAGGATTTTGAAACCGGCAAACACGCGAAGCGGACGTATGATTTTCTCGTCGAGCATCTCGGCGAAGAATGCCAGTTCAACAATCAAATGTGGAAATTCGACGTGCTCGCCGTTCCGCGTTTGCGTGAAATGGCGGCGAAGGACGCCGCGCAGGCGGACATTATTATCGTGGCCGCGCACGGCGGAAATGAATTGCCCGTCGAAGTGCATTCATGGATTGAATCGTGGCTGATGGAACAGACCCGCGCGATTGCGCTGGTCGGGTTGTTCGATCCGAATGAAGTTCGTGAAAATCCGGCCGGACGTTATCTGGCGCAGGTCGCCAGGCGCGCCGGAATGGAATATTTCGGACAACCGGGACTCTGGCCCGAAGGCGGCCCGGCGCTTGGCTCCGAAATAAACGAACGCACTTTTTCCGCTTTGACCGGGATGGTCCAACTGGACAGAGACATTTCCCATTGGGGAATCAACGAATAGAAATCATGGCAAGAAAACTCGAACCTGAAGAGGCGGAGATTTTTCGCGAAACTCCGAACGGCACGCTGATTCCCCCGGAAGCCGACGCGCTGATGGAAAATCTTTTTGAAAAAGAAAACGAGCCGATGGAACTCGCGATTTTTCCCGGCCTGTGGCAAAAAGGATTCGCGCCGGATTCCTTCGATTCCTGAAATTCCGACGGCGAAATTTTTTAAAAATTTTTCCGCGCTGAATGGACCGTTCACTTTATGCCCGCGGCGCGTCCGAAAAAATCCTCTTCCGCCCGGAAAAAAACTTCCGCGGCGCCGCCTGTTTCCAAACAAACATTGGATGTCGGCGGGCGCGAAATTCCTGTTTCCCATCTCGATAAAATTTTTTATCCGAAAACCGGATTTACCAAGGCGAACGTCATTGATTATTACATTCGCATTTCGCCCGTTCTCCTGCCGCATTTAAAAGATCGCCCGCTCACGCTCAAGCGTTATCCCGACGGCGTGGACGGTGGATTTTTTTACGAAAAACGCTGCCCGCCGTATCGTCCCGAATGGATCAAAACCGCGCCCGTCTGGAGCGAACGCAACCAATCCGAAATCCATTATTGCCTCGCGAACAATCTGCCTTCGATCATCTGGGCCGCGAACCTCGGCGATCTGGAATTGCACACGTTTTTGTCCAAAGCGGACGACGTGAAACGTCCAACAATGCTCGTTTTCGATCTCGATCCCGGACCGCCCGCCACGATTTTGCAATGCGCGGAAGTCGGCCTGATGCTCAAGGAAAAATTCGATTCGCTCGGCCTGGAAAGCTTTCCGAAAATCTCCGGCTCGAAAGGTTTGCAGATTTACGTTCCACTCAACACGCCGGTGACTTACGAAACCACCAAACCGTTCGCGCGCGCGCTCGCTGAGGAATTGCAAACCGCGCGGCCCGATCTCGTCGTCGCGAAAATGGAAAAACGCCTGCGCGGTGGAAAAGTGCTCGTGGACTGGAGCCAGAACGACGAACACAAAACCACCGTCTGCGCGTATTCCCTTCGAGCCAAAGAGCGTCCGATGGTTTCAACTCCGGTCGAATGGGACGAAGTAAAAACCGCGTTGAAAAAGAAAGACGCGGAGCGATTGGTTTTTCTCTCCGACCAGGTTTTGGGCCGCGTCGAAAAACACGGCGATCTTTTTGCGCCCGTGCTCACGCTGAAACAAAAATTGCCGAAGACATAACGTGCTGCCGACATTCTGTCGGCAGAATCAACAGCAATCGGAATCAATGTTCAGCCAGATATTTTTTGATCACCGTGTATGATCCAGAATTTGTGACCCATTCCTTGGTATTTAATGTCCCATAAATCACTCCTTTAAACTGATCCGCCTGGAGAAGAAAGTTGGTGAGAGCCGCGCGGCTTTGAATCCGAAATTTCTCCAGCGCATTTGTTCCCTCATCCATGGATTTCAATGCGAGATACCTTTCAAACGCTGTTTGCTCTTCAATCAGAAATTCCATTTGTGCCTGATTTGCTTCCACAACCGGTTTAGTGCGAACCAGCGTATGCCTGATTCCAAGCGCAATCCCGGCAATAAATAACAGAGCGCATCCAAAACCGAACCTCCACGGCCACGTCCTGCTTCCGACAAGTCCGCCGATAATTCCGCCAATCAGCAAACCCAGACTGCAAAAGAACAGCTTGTGATGAGTTGCGGCAAAAGGTCCGCAAAGAACCCAAAGATTGCTGATCGTATCGTCACTGTTCAGATAGCTGTAAGGATACCCAAACAAAATTTCGACCACGATTATGAGGCACAGAACCGAATCGAGAATAATTCGCAAAATCAGTCGCTTGCCGGGTTTCATAATGCGGTTGGTTTTAGAAATCTTTGCCGATAGGCAGGGAACCATACTTGTGATACGCGACCAGATTTGATGTGACGCCAGATACTTCGATAACGATTTCCGGAACGGTTGAAAGCCCTGATTCTCGCTCCGTTTGCGTCACATCCTTTCGATACCACTTGATCTGGTAATATGGCAACGGACCCCAACCTTCAGCATCGGTTCCTACCCAATTGCACTGGTGAATCTCCGGTGAGTGGAAATTTGATTTTTTATGTCCTTGTAATTCAAAAAACTTTTCCGCCAACTCCAAAGCTGTTTTCTCATTCAGTTTATTGCTCAAGTTAAGTTTTTTGACGGCTTCTATTTTTTCTTTCGGCGCATCCGACAGATTGTAATATGTCCTGACGTTTGCGTCGCCAAAGTCACGCACCTCGGCGTTAGTTCCGTCAGACCAGACATCAAAAAAGTAGCCGCATTTCAACTTGAGATTTGCTAAACATCCAGATCGTTCTTCTTTAAAAAAAGTGACCCTATATTTTATGATGTCATTTGTGCTTAAGTTTGTTTCTGCAAGCCGATTTTGCTTCACGAATTGTCTTACCAACGGAACCATCGTTTGATTCAGGAATAAATTCTCGTTTTCGCCAGCGATGACTGAATAAATCATCGCCAGCAAAACGATCGAAGCCAACAAAGTAGTTTTCACTAATTTTTCCACGTCAGATCTTCACTGCCGCTAATTAACATGCCTGTTGCTCCGGCCGACGGGTAAGTGACTGTTGCATCGTCAACGGCTTGCCTCACTGTGACGGTGTTAGGATCATCCGTTAGCCATTCATCCCAAAAAGCCTTGGACCAATTGAAATGATCGCTATCAATAATCGAATCGGTTACGTGCCCGCCCCATCCCATAAAAGCTCGCTTGTGAATATTCAGTCGCACATAGCTCGCGCCGGGAACGGCTTTGGGAATTCCAAACGCCTCCGGGAGATTACCTCTGCCTGTCATGCAACCATCCAAAAAGACGAAATCAAAAGGCTTATGTGTTCCGATTTTCATCGGTTGTCCATTGCGTGCCGGTGAAACAAAATTGCCAAGCAAGGAATCAAGGTCGCGTGCAAGAATTCCGTCATTTGGAATTCCCCCTGCAAATCCAATCGAATTCCCATCCCGAGAACCATGCCCCCAGAAAAAGAATTCCCGTGTGTTGGGAGAAGTGGAAGTCAAAGCCGTCCTCACCTGATCAAAGTCTCCATTGTGTTGCAATACGAGAACACCTCCGTTGTAAGGATCTCTTCCAATGACTCCTGCCTCCTCAAGATCGGTACGGACATCAGAAAACAAGCCAGTCAGCGCTCCTTCAAGAGGGTTTAATAAACCCAAATCCTGCCTTGCCAAAACAATTTGGCCGCTGGACCAGGAAGCTTCCCGCCAAGCGACATTGTGGACCGTGTGCAGGTCGCCCGAAGTGGATTGCGCAGAAACGCCATTCACGGAAATCGTTTGAGCATTTCCAATCATTTGATCGCCGAAGCTGTGCTGTTTCATAAACGTCTGCCGCGCGGAAAGTTTTGTTTCTATTACAGCAGGCGAGGAATTTGTAGGCAAAAGCCAGAATTGCGGAAAGATAATCCTCTCGCTCTCTGGCATCGCCCAATAATTTTCGAGCATTAAAGAATAGAGCGCGGAAGAATCTGGCGGGGGTTCGTCAACAATATATTCCGTCGCGCCGTAACCGTTCGTTACCGTCGAAACAGAACTTAAGCCGGAACTGGTCATCAGGCCCGAGGAAGTCATCATTGCCAAGCTCTCGGAATCGCTGGCAGTGACGGCTACGGTAATCGTATAACTTGATTCGTTTGGAACGGAATTGCCATTATCATCGTTTCCATCCCAATTTGTTTGAATCATTCCGTCCTGCGTGGTTCCCGAAAACGTCCGCACTGTCGCGCCGTTAGTGTCTTCAACAAAAACAGTCCAGTCGGCGGGAAAAATATCGGATTGCACATTGATCGGCGAGAAGGATTGGAACAACTGATCGGCATCCAGCCAGCGCACCGAATTTTCAAAATCCAGCGTTATGGGATCGGAAGCAGTTTCATTATTGCCCGTGTCCACGGCGCTAACATACAGGGTGTGGTTTCCGTTTGCAAAATGAGTTGTGTCCAGGTCGAATTCCGCGCCGCCCGAATCTACGTATCCGATCAGCGCATCGTCGAGGTAAAGATTAATACCCATCAGCGGACTGCCAATCTGCGCCCCGACGCCAACGGCGATCGTTCCGCTCACGGATTGTCCGTTGGTCAGCGAGAATATCTCAACTGTCGCGATGCCGCTATTGGTTGGAATTTCCACCTGAAAGAAACCCGTCGGCGAATCGGCGCTGGAAAATCCAACTGAAACGTTTGTGTCCGCCGAGAACGCGTCCTCCAATGGCGTCCATTGCGGCGTGGACAACGAATTTTTGAACAACACTCGATAACTCGTCCCGATTTCATTCGACCAGTTGACCTGAACGGAATTGGGGGAGTCGTTGGTTATGGTCAATTCGGGTGGTGTTTGTGCATTCGCAACGATGGAACCGAAAAGAAAAACAATAGTTCCAACGAATAGTTGTTTTTTCATAGTTGTCGTGGTTTTGGAAGGTTCACATTTAGGTAACAACTGGGAAGTAGGAGTGTCAAGCCTGTTTTAAAGAAACTGTTTGGCGTGTCTTTAGCCAAAATAACAGAAGCCGAATGCAAAAAAATTATCCAGCTCCTTAAAGAAGAGCGCGAACGGCGCGGCTTATCCAAATATGCTCTCGCTCAGGAATCAGGCTTGTCTCAGCAGGCAATTGGTTATATGGAAAAAGGACACCGAATTCCGTCTCTTGAAACTGTCCTGCGCGTTGCGAAAGCGATGAACGTGGATTTAGGGAAAATCATCACAAAAGTAGGAAAAGAAAATTCAAAACCCAGAGCCGCGCATTTCTGACGGATTAATTGGATTTTGCCAGTTTCACACTGGGTATCGCCCCATTCGTCAGCTTGCCGGTCCGGCGTAAATTGTCGTATGCGCGCGATCTGGAAAGGTTCCATCAGTTTCAGTCTCATCAATATTCCCATCGCGCTTTACGGCGCGACGCGGCGGGAGGAACTCAAGTTCCGCCTGCTTCGCGCGCGCGATCTCAGCCCGGTGAATTACAAACGCGTCGCCGAGGCCGACGGCAAGGAAGTTCCCTGGGAGGAAATCGTCAAAGGCTACGAATACGAAAAAGGAAAATTCGTCGTGCTCAAGGACGAAGATTTCAAACGCGCGGACATCGAAGCGACGCAAAGCGTGGATATCATTGATTTCGTCGAACTGAACGAGATCAATCCGATTTTTTTCGACAAGCCGTATTACCTCGAACCGGAAAAACGCGGCGAAAAGGCGTACGCGCTTTTGCGCGACGCGCTGGAGCAAACCGGAAAAGTCGGAATCGCCAAAGTCGTCATCAAAACGCGGCAACATCTGGCCGCCGTGAAACCGCAGAAAAATCTTCTCGTGCTCGAACTCATGCACTTTGCCGAGGAAATTGTGGACGCGTCCGATTTAAAAATTCCCGCGAATCCGGCCATCGGCTCGCGTGAACTGGAAATGGCGAAAGACCTGATTGAAAAAATGTCGGACAAATGGGATCCCGCGAAATACACCGACGATTATCGCCACGCGCTTTTGGAAATCATTCACGCGAAAGTGGAAAGCGGCGGAAAAACTCCCGCCGCGCGCGGCGCGCCGAAAAAGCCGACGAACGTCGTGGATCTCGTTTCCGTTTTGCAGCAAAGCCTGGAACAAACGCAAAAGCCGCGCGCCGCAAAACACAAACCCGCCGCGCACAAACGCAAAATGCGCAAAGCCGCGTGATCTTGCGCCACAGATGCACACAGATGCGCGCAAATTCAAGACGGAAATGCGGCAGGCGCCGCAGAACATTCAAAATGATTTGCGTAGAAATTCTCGTGAACCGCCGGACTCCTTGGTCTGTGTTTCATCTGTGAAAATCTGTGGCTGAATGAGCCTTAAAGAATACAAAGCCAAACGCGATTTCAGCCGGACGCGCGAGCCGAACGGAAAAAAAATTTCCGCGCCGAAGGAGAATTTTTTCGTCGTGCAAAAACATGCGGCGACGCGTTTGCATTATGATTTCCGGCTAGCGATGGAAGGCGTTCTGAAATCCTGGGCCGTGCCGAAAGGTTTTCCGTCGCGAAAAGGAGATCGCCGGCTCGCCGTGCAGGTGGAGGATCATCCTATGGATTACGCGCGGTTCGAAGGAACGATTCCGAAAGGAAATTACGGCGCGGGAACCGTGATGGTCTGGGACATCGGTTCGTATGAAGTTGCGGACGGCGATCCGGTTGACGCGCTGAAAAGTGGGAAAATTCACTTCACGTTGCGCGGAAAAAAACTCAAAGGCGAATGGGCGCTCGTGCGAATGCGGCCGCGCGACGGCGACGAAAAACCGCAGTGGCTGCTGTTCAAAAGCGGCGAGAACGCGCGTCCGATTTCCGCGCGCGCCGAAGATCAATCCGCGCTCACCAAACGTTCGCTGAAAAAAATCGCCGCTGACAACGACGCGCAATGGCAAAGCAATCGAACGTCGGAATCGAAACGTGCCGCCGCGCGTCCCGCCGGCAGTCTCGATCGAAAACAAAATTTGCAGACTTCCGGCAAGATGCCGAGAGCGCGTTTGAAACGCGCCGATTCCGAAAACGGCGTTTCGAAAAAAAATAAATTCAACCTGCCTCTTTTGCCGAAACGCGCGACCGAATTTGTCGAACCGATGAAAGCGTTGGTTTCCGAAAAACTTCCCAAAGGCGCGGAGTGGATTTATGAAATCAAATTCGACGGCGTCCGCGCGTTAAGCATCAAGCGGAAAAGCGAAATCAAATTGATTTCGCGAAACGAAAAAAATTTTACCGACAAATATCCCGAAGTCGCGAACGCGTTGCGTGGATTGCCGGCCGAGGAAATTGTTCTCGATGGCGAAATCGTCGCGCTCGACGAGGAAGGCAAATCGTCGTTTCAACTATTGCAGGCCGCGAATCTTCCAGGAGAATCCCGTCCGCCGATTTTTTATTACGTCTTCGACGTGCTTCAACTGAACGGAAAAGATTTGACCGGCCTGCCGTTGCTCAAGCGAAAGGAAATCGCGCAATCGCTCATCGCGCAACTGCCCGATGCGATTCGTTTTTCCGCAAGCATTCAGGCGGATTCCGAGCGTGTGTTGAAGGAAATGCAGTCGCGCGGACTCGAAGGTCTCGTCGCGAAAAAAGCGGAATCAAAATACGAAATCGGCCGGCGCGGCGGCGCCTGGGTGAAATTCAAATGGACGAGCGAACAGGAATTTGTCATCGGCGGTTACACGCCGCCGGGCGGCACGCGCTCGCATTTTGGCGCGGTGCTGGTCGGCTATTACGAGCGCGGCAAACTGATGTTCGCCTCGAAAGTCGGGACCGGTTTCAATCAGAAATTATTGAAATCGCTTTACGAAAAATTTCAAAAACTGCGGCAATCCAAATGTCCGTTCGCGAATCTGCCGGAGCCTAAAAATTCGCGTTGGGGCCGCGCGCTCACCGTTGCTGAAATGCGCCGTTGCACGTGGGTAAAGCCGGAATTGGTTTGCGAAGTGCGATTTGCCGAGTGGACGCGCGATGGTCATTTGCGTCAGCCGGCGTTCCTTGGTTTGCGCGAAGACAAAGATCCGCGCGAAGTCGTTCGGGAATGAGAAATTTCCTGTCCGCCGTAGAACGCGTCAGTTCGTGCGCGCCGTTTTCAATACCGCATTCACAACGCGCTCGACGGGAATTTCCGTCATGCAGCGAAAATCAATCGGGCATTCGCGCAAAAAACACGGCGAGCAGGGCGCGTCGGATTTAAGCCATTGATTCCGCGAATCGCCCGGCAAACCCGGCCCGGTGAGTTCGGGCGAAGTGCTGCCGAACAGCGCGACGACCGGCGTTTCCAACGCGGCGGCCACGTGCATCGGACCGGTGTCGTTCGTCAGTAGCGCGCGGCAACATTTCAGCAACGCCATCAATTCGCGAAGCGAAGTTTTGCCGCAGCAATTTTGAATTTTGAATTTTGAATTTTGAAGTCCGGACTCAATCTGATTGGCAATTGGCAAATCGTTTTTTCCGCCGAGCAAAATCCAGGCGCAATTCGTTTGCCGCTGAATTTCCTTCGCGACGGCGATAAATTTTTCAGCCGGCCAGCGTTTCGCCGGACCGTATTCGGCGCCGGGATTCAATGCGAAAATCGGGCGGTTTTCCGAATTCAAATTGAACCGGATCGCCGCGTCTCGAATTTCTTTTTCCTCGACGAAAAGGCGCGGCGGCAACGGCTCGGGATTCGCGCCAAGCGCGCCGGCGAGATGAAGGTATTCAAAAATGTGATGCGCTTTCGGCGGAGGATTAAATTTCGTGTTGGCTCGCGAATTTTCGATCAGCAAACGAATCGCTTCTTCCGATAATTTTCGCATCGGAAAATATTCGGCGCGCGCCGCCACGGTTTTTGTCAGGAAAAAATTCCGCCAGGGACGCGAGTATCCGATTCGTTGTGGAATGCGCGCGAGCCATGGCTCCATCGCCGAGCGGGGAGAATTGGGAAACACCAGCGCGAGATCGAATTTTCCGGAGCGCAATTTTCGGCTCACGGAAAACAATCCTTCGCCGGGCGCGATGGAAATAATTTCGTTCACCGCCGGATGATTCCGCCAAAGTTCCGCGAGTTTTTCCGGCGTCAAAATCACGATGCGCGCGTCGGGAAAACGTTCGCGCAATCGCATCAATGCCGGCGTCGTCATCACCGCGTCGCCCAGCCAATTCACGCCGCGCACCAGGATGGAAGCTGGAAGTTGAGAGTTGGGAGTTGGGGAGAGGACTCGCATTAAACAATTTCAAATTTTACTTATTTGCTAAAAGCGTTGTCGTCATCATTTCCATCTTCCAAACTCTAGCTTCCAACTTCCAACTTCCCGCGAAGCGGTTTCCAGCGATTGTGAACCCAGAACCAGTTCGCGGGATCGCGGCGCACGGCGATTTCGAACGCGAGATTCACGTCGCGCATGATGTCGGCGACGGAGCGCGCGACGCCATTTTCGCGCAACGGAATTTCCGGGCCGCCTTCGATCCGCCATTGCGCCAGTCCGGTGCGATAACAAATTCCCGTGTGCAACGCGCAATGATAACGCAAAGCAAACAGCGCTGGCGCGGGCGAAGTCGAGCAATCGCGCCCGAGAAATGGAAGCCGTAATCCGCTTTTTCCAGCGTGCTGATCCGCAAGCAAACCGAGCAACATGCCGGGTTTGTTCATCGCGGCTTTCAGCGCGGCGGCGTCGAACCGGCGTTCAAAAAACAAGCAGCCCGAACGCTCGCGCAGCGATTGCATCAGACGATTCAGCGACGGCTGGCGCAAACCGCGATACGTCGTCGCGCATTGATACGCGGGACAAAATTGGCCGAAGCGCGCGTAAAGCTCGAAATTTCCGAAATGCCCGATCGCGATGACAATGCCGCGCGGCGTTTGACCCGGCGGCGGAGAAAGAATTGCTTCGTCGCCGGTGAAAATAACGTGGGGCCGAAGTTCGTCGAGCGTCATGGACGCAGTCTTGATCGCGGAAACGTAATTTTCACCGAGCCGCCGAAAATTTTCCCGGGCGATTTCGCGAATTTCCGCCGCGGATTTTTCCGCGCCGAAACACGCCGTCAGATTGCGCAACGCCACGCGACGATGCCGCGCGTCAATCCAATACGCAATCGCGCCGCAGCGCCGGCCAATCCACGCGACGGTTTTGAGCGGAAGCGATTGAATCAGCGCGACACCGATCCGCGCGACGACGTAGAGCAACATTTCCATCATCAGCGAAAGCAGATTCGGCGGACGCAATCGCGGAAGTCATCCGCGCCGCTCACGATTTTAATTTCCACGCGCATGAAATAAATCGGCAGATCGCGGCGATCCAGTTTTGGAAAACGCACCGCGTCTTTTTGCGTGGTCACGATGGTTTGCGCCTGGCGTTTTTTGCTGCGGTTGATCGCGTTCAAAACCTCCTGTTGCGTGAAGCGATGGTGGTCAGCGAATCGTTTGGAATAAACCAGTTCCGCGCCGAGATTGACGAGTCCCTGTTCAAAACTTTCGGGTTGCGCGATGCCGCTGAAGGACGCGACGCGCCGGCCTTTCAGAAAATCCAATTCCAGACGTTCGCCGGTGAAAACGTCTTCGAGATAAAGCGGATGGTGAACGCACTCGATGATTCCCGCCGTGGGATTCAGTTCCGAAATGCGCCGGCGCAATTCGGCGGTTTCGCCGTTGCTTTTCGTGATGAAAATCGTGCTGGCCCGCGCCAGATGCGACGGCGGTTCGCGCAAGGTTCCGCGCGGCAGAAGCAGTTCGTTGCCGAAAGGTTGCTGGCGATCAATCAGCACGATGTCCTGGCGTCGTCCGCGCAGTTTCCAATATTGAAATCCGTCGTCGAGCAGCAGCGTGTCGCAGCCGAATTTCTCAATCGCGTAGCGGCCCGCTTTCACGCGGTCTTTGTCCACGAGAACGACAACGTCTTTGAGATTCGACGCAAGCATGTAAGGCTCGTCGCCGGCGGTTTCCGAGTCGAGCAGGAGCGATTTGCCGTCGGAAACAATTCGCGGCGGCGTGGTGTCCTCGCGAAGAAAGAGTTTGTTGAGCAATTGCTGATGCAGCGGACGCGGCTTGGAACGATAGCCGCGCGAGAGAATCGCCACGGTGCGTCCCTGGTCCTGAAGTTCGCGGGCGAATTTTTCGACAACCGGCGTTTTTCCCGTTCCGCCGACGGTGAGATTTCCGATGGCAATCACCTGAACGCCGAGCGTGGAATCGCGAAGAATTCGGACGTTGTAAAGGAACTGGCGCGTTTTCACCGCAACCTGAAACAACCGCGAAATCAGGTAAAGAATGGCGCGCACCAGCGCGGCGGCAGTGCCGCGGCGTTCCTCAAAAATAACCTCCAGCACGAACGTTTCCGCGCTTTCGGTCCAATCACGCAATGTTTCGCGCATTTCCGCTCAGTCTGCCAAGCCGCGCACGCCGGAGCAAGCGCATCGGCTGACGTCTCTTATTTTGAAACGGATTAAAACGAGGCAATCTCAATTTTAACGCAGAGACACTGAGGTGCAGAGGATTATTTCTGACAGAAGGACATCATATCAGAATACTTTGGCGAGGAATCCAATTCCGTCATTCTGTAAATTCTGCTTAAAACCTTCGAAAATTTACGCGGTTTGCAAACTCATGCTGCGATACTTTTTGCCCTCTTCTTTTTTCGGTTCACCTGAGAAGGCAAGGTAAAGAAACGCGATAAAATTCGTAACCGGCAGAAGGAGCAGCACGCCGACGAGAGCGCTTTTGCCGCGCGCTTTGGCGATTTTCAATGAAAATAAAATAATCGCGATCACATTCAAAAGCGGAACGAACATCGCCAAAAACCACCAGCCCGACATTCCGGCGGCGCGCAGCAGCGGAATCCATTGCGCGACCGGAATCCAAATCAGGAACCCCGCCGGTTTTCCCGCTTTCCTGCAAATCAACTGGCAGCAGAAACAAAAAAACAAATATGAAACGAGCGAGATCGCAAAAATAATATCGAGTGTATTTTTTGAAATCCGATGATTCAGTTTTGGCTGAACGCGTTCGCGCCACAAATCTTCCAACGGTTTGAATTGCCCGCTGATTTTCGGCATCAGGTTTTTGGGAAGAATGGAACCGGCGAACGTGTGTTTCTCCGTTTTCGTCGCGTAACCGAGCGTCTCTTTCAATTCTGGAGTCAAATCTTCGATTGCAATATTCGCCATTCCGGCAGAATGCAGAATGAAAACATAATTTTTCGATTTGGTTGTGACTGTCACGTTTGTGTACGTGGCCGTGCGCGTTTGGAAAATTGGAAAAGTTTCCTCGGCGGTTGATGCGACCGAATGCGCCGCGCCCAGCCAAATTGAAAAAACAAACGCCAACGCGCTTTGAAACAATCGCCTGCGATTTCGAAAAAGGTTCATACGGGTTTGGGAAACAACGTGAATCCCGCTCATTGAAAGCGCAAAGCGTGCCACGCAATTCCGCCGGAAAATCGCGAAAAATGAGATGAATTCACACCGAAAATCGCATTTTGAACTTCCAATTTCGCGATACGCCCGGCGCGAATCCAATTGTAAGACAAACACCGAGCCGGAAATCAGCCGTCCGCCGAATGACGCCCCGCGCGGGAGAAGGAACCGTATTGGCGTGAAAGTGAATGCGAAGAAAACAAAAGCCGTTTTGCCGATTGGACGCACCGCCCGGCTGGCCGGACAGATTGACGCGATGCGCGAGGAATGCTGCAAAGCGGCGGCGATTCTGGCCGCGCAAACGCCCTTGAATGAATCCGAACTGGAAGAATGCGCGCGGCTCGATGACGCGCTTGCGCAGGCTCAGTTTCTTCTCAAATCCACCGTGGCGCGCGTCATTTACGCGCGCCTGAAACGGCGGAGTCGCGCGGGAAATTCCTAACATTTAGCGCGTCGCGGTTTGCTCGCCCGGATCGTTGTTCCGCGATTGCAAAGATGGCGCGCTGCTGGAATTCATTTCCCGATTTGAATTCGCTTCCGCCACGATTGTTGAGGAAAGGCGATTTCCCGATTCGGCGAGTTCTCCGGTCAACTGCGCGAGAGCGGATTGGACTTTCCGCGTGTTATTTTCCGTTTTCGCAACGAGGTTTTTCACCGATTCCAGCCCGCCCAGCGTTAAATCCGGGTCGAGCGTTTTGCGAATATCCTGGAAATACGCGATGAGCGGATGCACGACGGTTTGCGTCTGCTCGTAGCGCTGACAGATCGTGTCGAGTTGATTGCTCACCGCCGAACGGCGCGCTTCGCTGTTGTCCCGCACGATTTCAAAAGTCATTGTGGACAATTCATTGTTCCAGGCCTTCAGATAATTGTCCCTGCGCTCCCGGATTTTTTGCAATGCTCCGTCCGCCTCGTCGCATCGCGCGATGAGGCGGTCGAGCGAATTACCGAACGCTTTGTATTGCCGGCGCAAATCGCCTTGAGGCGTGTTGACCAGATGATTCAGCGATTGAATCGTCGCGCCAAGCGCGCGGCTTTCCGCCTGAACTGCCGCGCTCGATTGCCGCAAACTGTCCGCCGCGGCGTCGCTTTTTTTAAATCCCGCCGTGCGGCAACCGGTCAGCGGCAATGCGGACATGGCCAGAATGCACGCGGCGACAGAATGAAGGACTCTCAAGCCGGGCGTTTTCGGGTTCGTTTTCATAAATTCCTCCAAGTTCTAGACACTCGAGGCAAAGGGCGGAATGGGGTTTTTTCCTCGTTTTTCGCGAAATTTCACATCCCGCGAACCCGGCCCGATCCTTGCTTGAGAGAAGGCATGAAAGCAATTGCTTCGAATGGCAAACCGCCTCTCCAGGCTGATTTCTACACATCCACGCTTGCGCCGGTGAACCAGCCGCACGGCGCGCGATTCAGAGCTCTCGACGCGATGATTCTGATTGTCCTGTTTCTGGAGTTGGCGGTGGTGGCGCGTCTCGTTTTGGCGAATTGACCCGAACGTTTCAGCCGCCTGCAACCGCCGAAAATTTCAAAATCCGGCGAATCGGCGGTTTGCAATCTGGAACGAAAACGGTTCTGCTTTCCGGGCGCGGAGAAAAAAGCGCGGAATAATTTAAAAATTCTCAATTACGAAAAATTTCTCAAATTGCAAATCAACTCCGGCCCGCGTTTTCCGAAGCATTTTTCGTTTCAATTTCCAAGCAATCTCGCCAGTTCCGATTTAATCTGTTGCAGGCGACGGCGATCCGTCTCGCGTTTTTCCTGCAAAACTTTCGTGACTTCCGCGTTCGTTTTCAAACGCATCTCGGCGTGTTGCTGGACTTTGATTTCGATCATTTCCTCAATCATTCCGATAAAAACTTCTGCGCTCATGCGAAATCCAACAGCAGGATCTGTGCAAAAAAAATGGCACGGGCATTCTGCCCGTGCATTTCAATTTTCTGCTCGGAAACCCGCGGGCATTCGCCCGCGCCACGGCGAAGCGCCGAAGTTTTTTGCAAGGGTCAAAGTTAACCCAGCTTCGCCAGCGTCGCTTTGATTGCGTCAAAGTTTGGCAAATCCTTTGGCGTTGGAGTTTGCTCGCTGTATTGCACGACACCGTTTTTATCAATCACAAACGCCGCGCGCGCCGCGGTGTCGCCCACGCCGGCGAGCATCGGGAAAACGACGTCGTATTTTTTTATCGTTTCCTTGTTCAAATCGCTGGCGAGCGGAATTGAAATTTTTTCTTTTTGCGCCCAGGCCTCCTGCGCGAACGGAGTGTCCACGCTGATGCCGATCACAGCCGCGTTCAGGCCGGAATACGCATTCAAACCTGCGGTGATGTCGCACATTTCCTGCGTGCAAACACTCGTGAACGCCGCCGGAAAAAACAGCAGCAGCGTGTTTTTCTTTCCGAAATGATCGCTGAGTTTTATGTCCGCCAGACCGGACGCGGTTTTCGATTTGAGCGTGAAATCTGGAGCCTTTGAGCCGACGGGTATTGCCATAATGTTTGATTTTTCAGGGTTTTGGAATTATTCGTTTTTCCGAATTTGGAACGTCATCGCGCGCGTGTCAATGTTTAGCCCGATTGACCGGAACGAAACGGCGGATTTGAAATGCTCTCGAAAATAATTTTTCTCATGGCCGTCTCCGTATTTTGTTCCTCCGGCTCCGGCGCGCGTGAAGACGTGATCCTGCTGCACGGATTATGCCGCACCAGTCATTCGATGAAAAAAATGGAACGCGCGCTGACCGAAGCCGGTTACAACGTGCGAAACGTGAACTATCCTTCACGCACCGCATCCATTCAGAAACTCGCGGATGACGCGATCGGAAAAGCGGTCGGCGAATGCGAGCGCGACGGCGCGGCGCAAATCCATTTCGTCACACATTCCATGGGCGGCATTCTCGTGCGCAGCTACCTCGCGCGGCACGCGATTCCCGCGCTGGGCCGCGTCGTCATGCTCGCGCCGCCGAATCAGGGCAGCGAAGTCGTGGACAAACTCGGCGGGTTTCGCCTTTTCAAAATCATCAACGGCCCGGCGGGAAACGAATTGGGCACGGACGAAAATTCAACGCCTAACACTTTGAATTCCGTAAACTTCGCGGTCGGCGTCATCGCCGGCGACCGCTCGATCAACTGGATCAACAGCGCGCTGATTCCCGGTTGCGACGACGGGAAAGTTTCCGTCGCCAGAACGAAGCTGGCCGGAATGCGCGACCACGTTGTCGTTCACGCCACGCATCCGTTCATCACGCGAAATCGCGAAGCCATTCGGCAAACCATCCAGTTTCTTCGCATCGGTCAATTCAGCAAACCATCCGCTCCAAAATCCGATTCACTCGTATCATTCAAATGAATTCCAAAGCCATATTTTCGATTTCCGCCGCCATTTTATTTTGTTTTGTTGCGCCCGTTCCCGCCGCGAACACCGCGCCGATGCAATTCGATTTTGGTCCCGGCAAAGTCGCGCCTGGTTATACGCGAGTTCTTCCAGAAAATATTTACAGCAGGGAAACCGGTTTTGGTTTCGAGCCGGGCGCGACGCCTGGTGCGGTTGACCGCGGCGGTTCCGATCCGTTGCGCTCGGATTTTTGCGCGAGCGACAAGCCGTTTTATTTTTCCGTCGCGCTGCCCGAGGGAAATTACAAAGTCACCGTCACACTCGGCGATTCCGAAGGCGCTTCCACGAATACGATCAAGGCCGAGCTTCGCAGGTTGATGATCGAGAACGCGCAAACGGCCAAAGGGCAATTCATCACGCGCAGCTTCGTCGTCAATGTCCGGACGCCGAAAATTCCCGGCGATGGCGCGGTGAAACTCAAAAGTCGCGAGCGTTCCACGGAAATATGGGCGTGGGACGAAAAACTCACGCTGGAATTCAACGGCGCGCGTCCGTGCGTGTGCGCGCTGAAAATTGTTCGCGCCGACGACGTTCCCACCGTTTTTCTGCTTGGCGATTCCACCGTTTGCGATCAACCCAGGGAGCCGTGGAACAGTTGGGGCCAGATGCTGCCGCGATTTTTTAATTCGGAAATCGCAATCGCGAACAACGCCGAATCCGGCGAGACGTTGAAAAGTTCGCTCGGCGCAAAACGGCTGGACAAAGTTCTCAGCGCGATGAAGCCCGGAGATTATTTGCTCATCCAATACGGTCATAACGACATGAAAGACCACGCGCCTGACGCTTTGGAAGATTACAAATCCAATCTGAAAAAATTCATTTCCGGCGCGCGGAAAAAAGGCGGCATCCCCATCCTTGTCACTTCCATGGAACGCAAAGCGGGTGTTGAGCACGATACGCTCGCGGGTTATCCCGATGCCGTCCGCGAAGTCGCGAAGGAGGAAAACGCCGCGTTGATTGACCTGAATGCGATGAGCAAAATTTTATATAAAAGTCTTGGAACCAATCTCGACAAAGCGTTTCAGGATGGAACGCATCACAACAATTACGGCAGCTACGAACTGGCGAAATGCGTCGTGCAGGGAATCCAAAATGACAAGCTCGGCCTCGCGAAATATATTTCCGACGACTTCAAAGGATTCGATCCCGCGCATCCGGATTCCGTCGAGCAATTCAAAATGCCCGCAAGCCCTGGCGAAACCGGCGCGCGTCCGCTGGGCAATTGAAAACGGAAGAGTTATCGAATTAACCTCGGCAAAATTACGAATGTTGTCCGTTTTCGGAAAAAATTGTTTTGCAGGCACTATGTTTACAGAAAGATCAAAAACGGTTTCAGAATTTTCGAGAAAGTTGAAATTTATGTTTTCGGATTCGGGCTTCTTTCGGATTTCGGTTTTCGAACTTCGGATTTCCAATTCCTTGTTTGAAAAATCCGAACCTGAAACTTCATTCCCCTTGCGTGCTGCTTTCCGCAATGGCTTCCGAGAACAGGTTCAAAACTTCCGCGCGTGCGATTGCGCCGACCAGCCGGTTTTCCTTCAACGAATTGACCACCGGAATATTTCTCTGCTCGCTTGAAAGCACCACGGGCAAAATGTCCAGCAGACGCTGATTCGGCGTCACGCATGGCGGCGGCGGACGCATCACATCGTAGGCAATCACCGCGTTCAATTCAGCGCCCGCACCGAGATATTCCTTTAGATCCAGCAATGCGACCAGCCCGATGAATCGTTCCTTCGCGTCCACCACCGGCAGAAAATTGTTTGAACTGCTGAGAAATCGCTCGGCAATCTGATTCATTGTCGCGTTCTCGCGCAACGGCGGAATCGGTTCACGCATGATGTCGCCGACAGTTCGTTCCGTGGCTGTTCCTGGCCGCGTGGATTCCTGGCGAACGATGAATCCCTTGCGCCGCAGCGGCTCGGTGTAAACCGATTCGGAGACGAACCGGCCCGCGACGAGAATGGAAACAACGCATCCGAGCATCAGCGGCGGCATCAGCGAATAATCCAGCGAAATTTCAAAAACCATGATCATCGCCAGCAGCGGCGAGCGAGTCGTCGCCGCCAACATGCTTCCCATTCCCACCAGCGCGAACGCGGCCACGGGCAATTCCCGTCCGCCGCCAAGTTGATGAAGCCCTGTTCCAAATGCCGCGCCAAGGCTTGCGCCCAGAAAAAGCGTCGGTGTGAAAACGCCGCCCACCGCGCCTGATCCCACCGTCGCCAGTGTCGCGACAAATTTCGCGACGAGCACGCCTAACAGGATCACGAACAGCAGATCCCGGCTGTGCGAAAATTCCGGAAGCAGTTGTGTTGTATCCTGGAGAATCCGGTTCGTCACCTCGTATCCATTTCCCCAGACGCCCGGGAACTTGATGGAAATTGCGCCGACAATCAGTCCGCCGAGCGTCATCCGAATATAGAGCGGCAGCGGAATTTTTTTAAAAATATCTCCGCTGACCTGGAGCATTTTCAGAAAAAACGCGCCCAGCATTCCCGCCAGAATGCCTAACAGGATGAACCACGGCAGTTGCGTCACCCGCGTGAACTCGAACGGCGGAACCGTGTACCACGGTTTGATTCCAAAAAAACTCCGCGAAACCATCGTCGCAATCACCGAGGAAAACACCAGCGGCGCAA
>DASSNZ010000419.1:0-7001 GCA_035701135.1 Verrucomicrobiia bacterium | reverse complement strand
GAAAGCGCGGACAGTAGAGGATGTGTGAACTCTCAATCAGAAAGCGCCGTCTCAGCGCGGTTTCCCGCCGCAGCAATAGCGAGAAGAAAACATTTGTATCAACAATCAGTTTGTTTTCGCTCACTCATTCCCCCGAGATCGGAAACGCCCTTCATTTTCCCGCCACCAGTCTGATTTGATTTCTTCGGACAATTTCCACGCCTCGTCCGCCGGCAGCTTGCTCCGGCGTGCGACGCTTTCCACGCGCAGCCACGACACAAAATCGCTGATTTCCTCCGGTGTCATTCCCTCGGTGGGAATTGAAATCTCCAAACGATCTTTCTCAGCTTTGACAGCGATCATGCGCGAAACATACATCGAAATGGAGTAATCCAGCAAGCGCGCGAATTCTCGCGTGAACGCTACATCTCTGATCCGATTACAAACAGCAAATCATTCTCACTGAACCATCACGCGGAAGAATTTCTGCGGTTCATCCGTCCCGACGGGCGCTTGAAATGACATTACGCTTCCATCGCCTTGTGTCGTTTGTTCTGTTGTCCAGACGACAGGTGGAACAAGATTCGTCGTGCTTTGCAGAACGTAATTGACGCCGGTCTCGGTGGAAAATTGCATCAGAAGCCGTGAGCCGCTGATCAGGGATGACGCGAGTTGCGGAGAAATTTGGGGAGTTGTCGGAGGCGTGATCGCGAGCGTGTAATGGCCGAGGCTGGCGTAATCGCTGTAACCGGTCGTCAACGGATTTCCCGAGCCTTTGCCTTGAATGGAAACGTAGTAAGTTCCGGAATTAAGATTCTGGCGAATGGAAACCGGCTGAACGCCGCTGCTGGAATCGGAGCCTTCGCGATTGGTGAGCAGAACTCCGCTTCCATCGTAAATCGAAACCGTGAAATGTAGATCCGCGCCGCGTTGCCAGGGCGTAACATTGATCTGCGCCGCGCCCGCGCTGGTTTGAAAGGAAAAGAAATCCACGTCCGCCGTGCGCCCGATCAGTCCATCCACGGAAATATTCGTTTTCGATAGCGCGAAGGCGGTTGCAATCGAATTGCCGAAATCGTCCGGAAGAAAAGAAATTCCATGCTGCGAAATGACGGTGAGATCGTCCTGTTGATTGTTCGCGTTGGCGTATTCGCCCTTGCTCCATTGCGTGATCGGCTCGTAATAACCGACGCCCATGATCGGCGCCCAATTGCCCTGGCCTTGATAATAATCACTGGTGCTCGTGCCGTCGTGATTCAGGCCGAGCGTATGGCCCACTTCATGACTGATCGCCTCGGCGATATATTTTTCATTATTCGCGAGGTTCTCAGGAAAAATCAGCGCGGGTTTGTAGTAATCGCCGGTCTCGTTGAAAACGCCCACATACGCAATGCCTCCGGGATTTCCAAAATAATCTCCAATCGGGCTGACCAGCGCCCGCACTCCGTAAGCCTGGTCGCCGCCGTTGCTCCGCGTCAATGCCGCTTCGCCCGGATACTCAGTCGTCACATCCACGTCGTAAGGCGAATAATCCTCGGACACGCGCAGCCAGATTTGCTGAATCGCCGTTCGCTCGGACGCGCTGAACGAAGACGGATTTCCGTCCGTGTCCCACGGCGGCGCGACGATAGTCGCTCCGTTATTGTTTTGAGCGTTCCAAGCGGTGCCGGAAATCGTATAACCATCGAAATCAAGATAGATTTTTTTCGTGGCGTTCGGCCGGCTGTGAAGCAGAAACGTCTGATCCAGCGGCGCAACCTGTTCCGCGGCGGCAGCGGCGTTTGTCTCGGGTACTGTCGCATTTGCGGACAGGGTCCAATTGCAGACGTAAAACAGCCGCCCGTTGCGGTCCGCCCAGAGGGAATTATCACCCCGGAGAAGTGCGCGGAGATTTTCGGGAGTTTTATTGTAAAACGCAGCCACATCCGGCAACCGCGTCCCAAGCGATTGAATGGCTTCTTCACCGCGCGTTTTCGAGGAGAATCGGAAGAGGGGAAACGCCGGACGATTGGTTTCCTGACCGGCCGCGATGCCGGTCAAACCGGCTAAAAACGCCATGGCCCAAAACTTAAAAAAGCGGAACTTTGTTCCGCTTGCGAGATTCGACAAATTCATTTTCAAACAGACTTTCCGGAGCTTTCCGGCAGCTTGAAACTATAAAAGCAAATCTTGTTCCGTCCAACAGGAGTTGGGGAATGTCCGCAGCCGAATGAAATTCCCGAGGAAAACCGCGCGAAAGCTCAGCTTCCGCCTTTGACATCCCACGCGTCGCGCAGGCCATCGCCGAGATAATTCAGCGCCAGCAACGTTGAAACCAGAACCGCGCTGGGAAACAAAATCAGCCACCAATAAATTCGAATCGGGTTGATCTGGCCCACGCCTTCCGCGATGAGCGATCCCCAACTCGCCATCGGCGGCTGAACGCCCAATCCCAAAAAACTCAGAAACGATTCGTAAAGAATAATCGCCGGAACCGTCAGCGTCAGATACACGATCACGACACCGAGAACATTTGGAATGATATGCCGCGCGAGAATTCGCATCGGTCCCGCGCCGAGCACGCGGCTGGCTTCCACGAACGGACGGGTGCGAAGCGACAGCACCTGTCCGCGCACGATTCGCGCCATTGTCAGCCAGGAAACGGAACCGAGCGCCGCGAACAAAACCACGAGTCGCGCAATTTTCACGGGCAATCCAATAGTCGCAAACCAGCCTTTCAGCCAGGGTTCGACCGCCGTCATCAGCACAATTGCGAAAATCACCGCCGGCATCGAGTAAAGCACGTCCACAAACCGCATCATCGCGGAATCCAGGCGTCCGCCGGCGTAACCCGCGATTGCGCCCCACAACACGCCGATAATCAAACTCACCAGCGCGCCGACAGTTCCAACCAGGAGCGAAATTTGCGCGCCGTAGCAAAGTCGCACGAGCAAATCGCGTCCATGCACGTCCGTTCCAAACCAATGCGTGGAAGACGGAGGCTGAAATTGCGCGTCGGAAAGCTGGTCCGGCTGGAACGGCGAAAAAAACGGATAAATCAAAACAAACAGCAGAATGAAAATCAGAAAAATAGCGCCGCCAACTGCGAGGCGATTGCGACGGAATCTCCGCCACGCGCGCTGGCCGGGAGATTGGCGGGAGTCGAGAGTCGAGGAACGAGAGACGGTTTGCGTCGTCGCAATTGGACTCTCGACTTTCGGCTCTCGACTTTCGGCTTTCGATTCCGGATTTTCGACCAGTTCACTCATATTTCACGCGCGGATCGAGCACGGCGTACGCGAAATCCACAATCAGGTTCAGCATTACCAGCAACACCGCGTAGAGCAGCACCAGTCCCATCGTCATGGTTTGGTCGCGGTTCGCCATGCTGTTGACGAAAAAGACGCCGATGCCGGGAATTTGAAAAATATTTTCCACAACGAACGAGCCGGTGAGCAGGTCCGCGAGCATCGGTCCCGCGTACGAAATCACCGGCAACACCGCCATTCGGAACCCGTGCCGGAACATCAGCGCGTTTTCGCTCAATCCTTTGGCGCGCGCCGTCGTGATGAATTCCGATTGCATTGTGTTCAGCATTCCTTCGCGCATGAGCCGCGCGACTTTTCCCGAGAAAAACAGACCGAGCGCAATAGTCGGCAAAATCGCGTGCATCGGCGATTCCCATAAAGCGACGGGAAGCAAATGCCATTTGATTGCGAACAGAGTCAAAAGCATCGGCGCGAGAACCAGGCCCGGAATGCACACCGCGAGCAGCGCAACGAAGCTTCCAAGGTAATCCGGCAGACGTCCGCGTCCGACGGCGCTGAAAAATCCGACCGGCAATCCGGTGCCTAACGCGAATCCAAACGCCAGAAATCCTAACAACATCGAAACCGGCAGCGCCTGCGCGATGATGTCGTTGACCGAGTGGCTGCGATATTTGAGCGACGGCCCGAGATCGCCGTGAAGGAGATTGCCGAGGTAACGCGTGTATTGTTTCCAGAACGGATCGTTCAGGTGATATTTTTCGTTCAGCCGTTTTTCAATTTGCGGCGACGCCGGCGCGCGCTCGCGATCAAACGGCCCGCCCGGCGCGCAACGCACCAGCGCAAACGTCAACACACTGATGACGAGCAGCAGCGGAATCGTGAAAGCAAGGCGTTTCAGGAAATACATATTGGTCGAGAGGCGAAAGTCGAGTGTCGAGAGATCAGGACGGATGCCGGGGAAAAGGCGTTTTAGAGACCGGAATTTCCAGAGATCGATTCAGAGACGCCGTTCGTTTCGCGAGTCTTTCGAGTTCTTCGAATAGCGGCTCGAGATCTTTTTCCGCTAGATAGCCTTCATCCAGCGCGAGATAGAACAGGGACGCGACTTCCATCAACGAGCCATAAGCCTGTTCAAGGAAATGCCCAAAGTCCCTATCTGAATTGCGGCCCGAGCCTTCGGCGATGTTCGATGAAATGGAAATTGAAGCGCGCCGAATTTGCGAAGTCATCGCAAACGCTTCATGTCTTGGGAAATTTTTCGTAAGGTGATAGATTTTCTGATTGACCCTCCTTGCGTCCTGCCAGACTTCCAGCTTTTCAAATCGAAATTGCGTTTTCATTTCCTATCTTCCTGCTTTCCGTTTGATTTTACCGTCGCTTGATCCACTCGACTTTCGGCTCTCGCCTCTCGACCCACACGCCGTATGGCGCTCAACGGATGTTGATCCAGAATGTTAAAATAAATTCCCTGAACTTTTGACGGATCGAAGTAATCAAGTCCTTTGTAGAAAAAAAGCGGCACGACCGGCGCTTCGTCGTGAACGAGGATGGTTTCGGCCTGACGCAGAAGTTCCGCGCGAACTTTGATGTTCGTCTTTGAATTGGCCTCGCGCACCAGAGCGTCGTAACGCGGGTCTTTCCAGCCGGTGCGATTGTTTCCGTTGTCGCTCATGAACATGTCGAGAAAGGTGTTCGCGTCGTCGTAATCTCCGATCCAGCTTGCTCGCGAAAGATCATAGTCCAGTTGCGATTGCGCGTTGAGATAAACTTTCCATTCGAGCTGGCGCATTTCCATGTGGATGCCGAGTTCGTCGCGCCACATCTGCTGCAATTCCACGGCGATTTTTTCGTGCATTTTCGCCGCGCCGCCCACCGCCGCGTTGAACATGTAGGTGAAATGCGGAAAACCTTTTCCGCCGGGATAACCGGCTTCGGCGAGAAGTTTTCGGGCGAGATCCGGATTGTAACCCAACGCTTCCGCGCCGGTGTAATTTGCCGTGCCGTCCGGAACCAGGCCTGTCGCCACTTTTTCCCCGGCGTGAAGCAGTCGGGTTAAAATGCGTTTCTTATCAATCGCCAGCGCCAGCGCTTTTCGCACGCGCGGATCGTCAAACGGTTTCCGCGTCACATTGATGTCTATGAAATAGGTTCCGAGATAATCGAACGTGTGAAAATCCGGCCGTTTCAACAGCACATCGAGCAATTCCGTCGGAACGAGGTCTTTGTCCCAGACAATATCCACCTGGCCGCGCTCGTATAAATTCAATGCCACGGTCGGCGACGCTATGGGCAGCAGGTCAAAAATATTCACGCTGGTGTTCGCCGCGTCCCAGTAACGCGGATTTTTGCGAATTCGGATTTTATCGTTGAGTCGCCAGTAAACCAGTTCATACGGCCCGCTCGAGGGCAGCGGACGCTGCTTGACCCAGTCGTCGCCGAATTTTTCCACGAGCTTGCGCGGAACGACGCTCATGATCGGCATTGCGCAAAGATCGAGAAAAAACGTCGTCGGTTGAAGCAATTCCACGCGCACCGTATAGGGATCCAGCGCGTGAACGCCGACTTTGGAAGGGTCCGTGATTTTTCCGGCGTTAAACGCCTCGCCGTTTTTCACGTAATAAAGCTGTCCCGCGTATTCACAAGCCATCGCCGGATCGAGCGCGCGAATCCAGGAAAACACCACGTCGTCCGCCGTAATCGGTTCGCCGGTGGACCAGACAAGATTCGTGCGAAGATGAAATGTGTAGATTGTTCCGTCCGGCGAAATGTCCCAGCGCTCGGCCAGACCCGGAATCGCGCCGCCGGTTTTTGGATCCACGCGCGTCAATCCCTCGAAAAGCGATTGCACCACGCGCATGTCCGGCTGGCCGGTGATGATCGCGGGATCGAGCGATTCGGGATCCGCGCCGTTGATGATGGTGAGATCAGCCGGCGGTTCGGGCCGGCCGCAGCCGGCGGCGAGAAGAAGAATTCCACACGCCAGAACGCAGAAGCGGAAAAAAGTTCTTTTGGCGCGCGCTCTGATTTCCGGCTTCCCGCTTCTGCGCATCGGAACTTATTTCGCCGGCGCCGAATTGGTCACCGGCGTGGATGGAGCCAAAAGCTGCATCGTGTTTGAGGTTCCCGGAGCGGCCGCGGGAGATTGAGTCGCAGACGGAACTCCGGGTGGAATGGTCGGCGCGGCCTGATAACTTTCTTTTTCCAACGCCCGGCGGAATGCCGTGTCGGAACTGGTCGAATACCAGTGCTGCATCAGCGCGAGCACGACCGTGAGCGCGAAAAATAAAATCGCCGCGTATTTCGTCGCTTTGGTCAGGAACGTTCCCGAACCCGCGCCGAACAAGGCATCGGTCGCCGCGCCGCCGAAAGCGAGACCCGCGCCCGCTTCCTTTTTCGGCAGTTGCATCAAAACGAGCAGGATCAGGACGACGCAATCCACCACCATCACAAACGTGAGCAAACCAATGACAATCGCCATAAAATAATTTCGTTAGATCGAATTCTTGATAATTTCCGCAAAGCTCCGGGCTTCCAGCGAAGCGCCGCCCACGAGCGCGCCATCCACGTCCGGCTGACTCATCAATTCGCGAGCGTTGGACGGCTTCACACTGCCACCATATTGGATTCGGACGCGCCGGGCAACTGTTTCATCGAACATTCCGGCCAGTTGCGAGCGGATGAAAGCGTGCGCTTCCTGCGCCTGTTGCGTGGTTGCGGTTTTGCCGGTGCCAATCGCCCAGACCGGTTCGTAAGCGAGAACCGTTTCGGTCATCT
>DASSNZ010000418.1:0-11681 GCA_035701135.1 Verrucomicrobiia bacterium | reverse complement strand
AGATCTCGTTGTAGCGCGCGGTCGGCGTCCAGTGATGTTGATACGGCTCGGGTTTGACGGAAAGGTCTTTCGGCATGAAACCGATTTCCACGTATGGCTTGACGCCGTTTTGCAGATACGTATCAAAAATGCGGTCAAGAATCGTCCAGTTGTAAATCGGTTTTCCGTTCGCGTCCTCGCTGTAGGCGCCGGTGGAACCCCATTTCAGCGCGGGCGTTCCATCACCGGAAGTCAGCAAATTATGAGTGCGAAAATAAATATTTCCCGGCGCAAGCCCGCCCAGTTCGGCAATGAGTTTTTTCCCATTTTTCATGTACGCATAATTCGGCTCGTCCGCGCCGAAAAATCGCCAGACCGGGCGCGGCTCCATCGTTTTCGCGGCGTCCACCTGAATTGAAACCGGAAAAGAATTGGACTCCGACGGTTCGACCGCCGCGCCACGTGCGTTGAAGAAATTTCCGGCAACGAAGAAAATGAGAAAAACAAATGCGGCGGAAAAAACTCTTCGAAAGCTTTCGCAAGACAAATCATTCTGGCGGAAAATTTTCAACGTCCGGCATTCCAATCCAGACATCGGGCAACGCCTGAATATTGAATGTTCGATTTTGGGGTTTGTGGGAATTGCGCGCATGAAAACCGATTGTATGGCTGCGCCTTCGCCCGCGCAATCCCTGTCTATCGCCAAAACTTGCTATGCGCCCAAACGTCAATTTCGTTCGACACGCTTTACCCGGGATTGTTACCGTCAGAACGCTTGTTTCGTTCAGACCATTCACAATCTGGAATGACCGTTTCGCGGCGCGTGATAGAAAAGCTGTTCCGCACCGCCGCTCTTGCATTGACTTTCGTCACGCTCGGCTGCCGCGCGGTGCCGCAAAATTCCTTTTTTGCCGATTGGCCGAAAGGCGCGTCGCCACAGGAAGTCGGCCGGCGCGTCGCGGAAAATTTTCTCGACCGGCCGTTTGATTTTGAAACGAATTCCAGGCGGCGCTATGTCATTTATCCCGAGGTTTGCGCCTGGTACGGTTCGTTGACCACCGCGGAATTGATGGGCGACAAGGAACTCACAACGCGTCTGATCAAAAAATTCGATCCCTTGCTGACGACCGAAGCCGCGCATATTTCTCCCGATGCGCACGTGGATTATCACGTCTTCGGCGTCGTGCCGCTTCAGATTTATCTCGAAACCCACGATCCGAAATTTCTAAAACTCGGAAAAAGTTTCGCCGACAAACAATGGGAAAATCCGACTCCCGACGGCATCACGCGCGAGGCGCGTTATTGGGTGGACGACATGTACATGATTTCGGCCGTGCAGGTGCAGGCGTTCCGCGCCACGCACGACAAAAAATATCTCGATCGCGCCGCGCTCACGCTGGCCGCTTACCTCGACAAGTTGCAACAACCGAACGGCCTGTTTTATCACGCGGACGATTCGCCGTTTTTCTGGTGCCGCGGCAACGGCTGGTGCGCCGCGGGAATGGCGGAAGTTCTCAGTGAATTGCCGCCCGGCCATCCGCAATACGACCGAATCATGGCCGGCTATAAAAAAATGATGGCCGCGCTGTTAAAATATCAAAGTGATGACGGCCTCTGGCGCGAGTTGATTGACCATCCGGAATCCTGGGTTGAAACCTCCGGCACCGGCATGTGCGCGTTCGCCATGGTTACCGGCGTCAAACGCGGATGGCTTGACGCAAATACGTACGGCCCCGCCGCGCGGAAGGCATGGCTCGGACTCGTCGCGCATCTCGATAAAAATGCAAACGTCACGGATGTCTGCGTCGGCACCAACAAAGCCGCCAAGGAAGTCGGGACCGATTCCGCCGTGCAGTTGAAATATTATCTCGACCGCGGCCGCAGCACAGGCGATCTCCACGGCCAGGCGCCAATTCTCTGGACGGCTTCCGCGTTGATGCGCTGACACGCCCACGGTTTTTCAAACTGCATCACACCAATCGAATCCATTGTTTCGCGGATTTCCCCGGCCGCGCCGCAATCACTTGCGTCAACCACCGCGACTGCGTTTTACTTTCCCAATGAGACGCCTTTTTCGCCGCAATTTATTCGGAGCGCGAAAACGCGCTTTGCCCTCCCCTTGCCTTTTCGCGGTTTTTTTGCTGTTCGGCATTGCCCGCGCGCATTCGACGGAAATTCTCGTGTTCGCCGCCGCGAGTCTCACGGACGCTCTCCGGCAAATCGCGACTTCCTACGAAAACCACAGCCCGGATAAAATTTTTTTCAACTTCGCCGCGTCCAGCACGCTCGCCCGGCAGATTGAGGAAGGCTCGCCCGCGGATATTTTTTTCTCCGCCGACGAAGAAAAAATGGACGCGCTGGAAAATCGCGGGCTGATCGTGAATCAAACCCGAACCAACCTGCTTTCGAATGCGCTGGTGATCATCACCCCCGGCGGCGAAAACGCGGTAAAAATTCATTCGCCGTCGGACCTGACAAACGCGGTTGTAAAACGCATTGCTCTTGCCGACCCGCGCGCGGTTCCCGCGGGAATTTATTCCAAAGCATTTTTGCACCGACAAAAACTTTGGAGCGTCGTCGAATCAAAAATTGTTCCCACGGAAAACGTTCGCGGCGCGCTGGCCGCCGTGGAATCCGGCAATGCGGATGCCGGAATGGTTTACAAAACCGACGCAGCAATTTCCAAAAAAGCCCGCGTCGCGTACGAGGTCTCCGCCGGCGAAGCGCCGGAAATTCGTTATCCCGTCGCCATTGTAAAAGACTCGAAGCAGATTGAAGCGGCGCGAAAGTTCCTCCAGTATCTGGAATCGGACGATGCTGGAAAAATTTTCAAAAAATTCGGATTCGTCGCGCTGGACTGACCGCGTAAATCCATGAGCGGCGACTGGCAAATTCTCTGGTTCACCGCGTGGGCCGCCGCGCTGAGCACCGCGCTGATTTTGCCGCCGGGCATCGCGATGGCCTGGCTGCTCGCGCGGCATCAATGGCCGGGAAAATCCATCGTTGAAACCGTCGTCTCGCTTCCGCTCGTAATGCCGCCTGTCGCCACGGGTTTGATATTGCTCAAACTTCTGGGGCGGCGCGGGCCGGTCGGGAATTTCCTGCATGAACATTTCAACTTCGACGTCGTTTTCACCTGGCGCGCCGTCGTAATCGCGCTCGGCGTGATGGCGTTTCCGCTGCTCGTGCGTTCGATGCGCGTGGCGTTCGAGCAGGTCAATCCGCGACTGGAGCAAATCGCCCGAACGCTCGGCGCGAGCGACATTCGCGTTTTTTGCACCATCACTTTGCCGCTTGCGAAAAACGGATTGATTGGCGGAATGCTGCTTGGCTTCGCGCGCGCGCTCGGCGAATTCGGCGCGACGGTCATGGTCGCGGGAAATATTCCGGGAAAAACCTCCACGCTGTCGCTCGCGATTTTCCAATCCGTCCAGCTTGGCGAAGACGCGGCGGCCTACCGTTTGTTAGGCATGTCCGTCGCGCTCGCGTTCGCGGCCGTCTGGGGAAGCGAATGGCTGATGCGACGCCGGCGAAACTGATTTCAAAATGAAGCTGCTTTTGAAAAACATTTCGCTGCCGCTTGCGGATTTCACGCTCGAGATGGATGTTGAAATTCAAAATCAGGCGACGGCGATTTTCGGCCCGTCCGGCGCGGGCAAAACTTCGTTGCTGGATTTGATCGCCGGATTGCGGCGCGCGAAAACGGGTTTGATTCAACTCGATGAAACTGTTCTCACCGACCGCGCCGCCGGAATCGCGGTTTCAGCGCGGAAACGAAAAATCGGTTATGTACCGCAGGACCTGGCGTTGTTTCCGCATTTGTCCGTCCGAAACAATTTGCTTTACGGTTACAAAATGGAACCCGCGCCCGGGTGGCTTTTCAGATGCGAACACGTTTCGGACGTTCTGGAAATTCAACCGCTTTTGGAACGTCGTGTGGACAAGCTTTCCGGCGGCGAAAAACAACGCGTTGCGCTGGCGCGTGCGCTGTTGACTTCGCCGCGCATTCTTTTGCTCGACGAACCGCTGGCGAATCTCGACAGCGGATTGAAGTCGAAAATTATTCCCTATCTCGCGCGCATTCGCGACGAATTCGGATTGCCGATGCTGTACGTCACGCATGATTGGAATGAGGCGCGGGCGCTTTGCGCGGAAGCGCTGATTATGGAACGCGGGAAAATTTTGCGAAGAGAATCACTGAATGGAAGCTGAAAATCCGCGCCTGTAACATAATTCAGGAACTCGTGTAACTCGTCCTTCCGACTGGTTTCAGAAAAATGAAAAGGCGCTCCGGGAAATCAGAGCGCCTTTTTTGAAATCGGAAATGTGATTGTTTATTTCGCGCCGAGGATGGCGTCTTTCGCGGCTTTGGCGACCTGGAATTTCACGACGCGTTTGGCCGGGATCTGGATGGTTTCCCCGGTGGCGGGATTGCGGCCCGTTCGCGCGGCGCGGTTTTTCAATTTGAGTTTGCCAAGGCCCGGCAGCGTGAACGTGTTTTTGGCGTTTTTGTAAGCCAGTTGCGCCAGCTCGTCGAGGTATTGAACGGATTGTTTTTTGGTGATGCCAACTTTTTCAGACAGCGTGGAAGCGATCTGTGATTTGGAGAATGATTTTGCCATAGTTTCGTGTGTTATTAGTTGTTTCGTTTCGGTTGACCTAAAGTCGTTCGACTTGGCTCGTATTAAATCGCTTCACTCGGGTCGCGCAAGCAGAAAATGAAAAAAAATATCGGAAAAACAAGGGACTTTCGGCGCATTTTAAAACCGAAAGCTTGACTTGATAGCGCGAATGTTAAACATCGCATCGTGGCTCTCTTTTCGATTCAAAACGAATTCCGGTACGACATCGTGCGGAAAATTTTCGAAGGCGGCATGGGCGTCGTTTACGAGGCTGAACAACACGGCGCGCGCGAGTTCGCCAAAAGAATCGCCATCAAAGTCGTCCGCCAGAATTACGCCGACCAAAAACAGTTCATCGAGAATTTCATCGGCGAAGCCAAGCTCGTCGCCGACCTGATTCACACGAACATCGTCCAGACGTATCACCTCGGCGAAAGCCGCGGCGTGTATTTCATCGCCATGGAACTGATTCGCGGCGTGAACCTCGAACAGTTCGAGCAGCAATTGCGCGACAAACACCGCCAGCTTCCCAGCGAACTCGCCGTGTTCATCGTCAGCCGCGTCGCCCGCGGACTCGCCTACGCGCACGCGAAAACCGACAAAAACGGACGCCCGCTCGGCATCGTCCATCGCGACGTGAGTTTCAAAAACATCATGATCGCGTTCGAAGGCGACGTGAAGCTCACCGATTTCGGCATTGCCAAAGCGCGCGGATTTCTAACCGACCAGGAAGGCGAAGTCGTCGCGGGGAAAGCCGATTACATGAGTCCCGAGCAGGCGAATTTTCAAATCACGGACAAGCGGTCCGATCTGTTTTCCGCCGGAATCGTTCTCGCCCATCTGCTGCTCGGCAAAAATATTTTCAAATGCGCCACCGCGGACGAATCGCGCGAGCGGATTCTGAACATGAAAATTCCGGATTTTCGCACGCTCGATTCCCGCATTGACGACCGGCTGAACGAAATTCTGCATCGCGCCCTCGCCCGGGAACTTGACAAACGTTACGCGTCAGCCGACGAACTTTTGTATGATCTCGAGCATTACATTTATCACACCGGCTACGGACCGACGAACGAGACGCTCGGAAAATACATTCGCGATCTGTTCGGGCAGAATGTTCCCGTCGCGTCGGACATCGAGGATTCCAGGGGCCGGACGCAACAGTTGGAACACACCGCGCGGCTCCATTCGAAATCGTGAGTTGAGGCAGATAAACGGGTGATTGGTAAATGAGTAATTGGTTAAACGAGTTGGGATGTAAACCGGAAAATGAACGCGATGTTGCCGACTCATTTAACCATTTAACTGAATCACAATCTCTATGCCCAAATCCTCATCCATCGCCAACGTCGGCCTGATTCAAACCGCCTGCTCGCCCGATCCGTCGGCGAATTTGAAGAAGACGCTCGCGGCCGCCGAACGCGCCGCGAAAAAGGGCGCGCAAATCATCTGCACGCAGGAATTGTTTCGCTCGCAATATTTTTGCCAGTCGGAAGACCACAAATTTTTCAAACTCGCCGAGCCGATTCCGGGGCCGAGCACGGAGGCATTTCAAAAAATCGCGAAAAAACATCGAGCCGTAATCATCGCGTCGTTATTCGAAAAACGCGCCGCGGGCGTCTATCACAATTCCGCGGCGATCATTGACGCCGACGGCTCTTTGTTAGGCGTTTATCGGAAAATGCACATTCCCGATGATCCGTTGTTTTACGAAAAATTTTATTTCACACCGGGCGATCTCGGCTTCAAAGCCTGGCAAACGAAATACGCGAAAATCGGCGTTCTGATCTGCTGGGACCAATGGTATCCCGAAGGCGCGCGCCTCACCGCGATGCAAGGCGCGGAAATTCTTTTTTACCCGACGGCCATCGGCTGGCATCCGAGCGAAAAAGAAAAATATGGCGCGCTCCAGCATTCCGCGTGGGAAACCATTCAGCGCAGCCACGCGATTGCGAACGGATGTTACGTCGCCGCGCCGAATCGCATTGGACATGAAATCATCGAAGGCGTGGAAGGCGACGGCATTGAATTCTGGGGCCAGAGTTTTATCGCGGGAACTTCCGGAGAAATTCTCGCGAAAGCCGCCTCCGACAAGGAGGAAACGCTCATCGTGCCTCTCGATCTGAAAAAAGTGGACACAACGCGGACGCACTGGCCGTTTTTGCGCGACCGACGAATTGACGCTTACGGAAATCTTACCAAACGGCTGATTGACTGATTCTGTTTCCAAACCTCTGGCCTGGATCACCGGCTCGCGCGGGCTGATTGGGAATTATCTCGTTCACGCGTCGTCGAAATTCAGCGAATGGAAAATTCGCGGCCTGACGCGGGAACAACTTGATCTGCTCGATTTCGCCGCCGTCCGGAATGAATTCAAAAACGATTCTCCGCAGCTCGTCATACATTGCGCGGCGTTGAGCCAAAGTCCGGCCTGCCAGAAAAATCCCGCGCTCGCCCGCAAACTCAACGTCGAAGTTACCGTGCTGCTTGCCGAACTCGCGGCGGACATTCCGTTCTTTTTCTTTTCAACCGACCTCGTTTTCGACGGACGCAAAGGAAATTACGTGGAAACCGATTCCGTCAATCCGTTAAGCATCTACGCCGAAACGAAAGTCGCGGCGGAAAAAATCGTTCTGGCCAATCCGAAACACACCGTTATCCGCACTTCGCTCAACGCAGGGATTTCATCGGGCGGCGATCGCGGATTCAACGAACAATTGCGCCGGACGTTCGAGAAAAACGAAACGCTGAAACTGTTCACGGATGAATTTCGCTCGCCCATTTCCGCCGAAATCACCGCGCGCGCCGTCTGGGAATTGGCGTCGAAAAAGAAACCAGGAATTTACCACATTGCGGGGAGCGAACGCCTGTCCCGCTGGGAAATCGGCCGACTCATCGCCGCGCAATTTCCAAATCTCAATCCAAAAATCGAGCCGGAATCGCTGGCCAATTATCGCGGCGCTCCGCGTTCGCCGGACACTTCGTTGAACTGCGGAAAAATCCAAAAACTCCTCTCGTTTCCCCTGCCCCGTTTTTCAGACTGGCTCGCGGAAAATCCGGTAAACTCCTCCGGCAAATTGGAAAATGCCTAACGTCTTCGGCGTTTTGCCGGGCCGAAAAAATATCCTCCGCGAACGCGCGCGCCGGTGACACGCCGATCGAACCCGCGCGGCTGGCCGGGTTTGTCTTCCTCGAACAACGCCGTGTAGCGATAATCGAAATTCTCCAGTTTCACGCGCGGAATTTTCTGATTGATGAATCGTTCGATGGATGCGACGTGCTTGGAATCCTCCGCAACCATCAGCGTGAAAGCGTCGCCGCTCGCCTCCGCGCGTCCCGTCCGGCCGATGCGATGAATGTAATCCTCGGGATGATGCGGCACATCGTAATTCACCACGTGGCTCACGTCCGCGATGTCCAGTCCGCGCGCCGCGATGTCCGTGGCAACGAGCACTTCGAATCGTCCGTTGCGAAAACCCTCCAGCGCCTGCTCGCGTTCGCGTTGTGTGCGATTGGAATGCAGCACGGCGACGGCGTGATTGTTGCGCTTGAGCAACTGCGCAACGCGGTCCGCGCCGTGTTTCGTCCTGCAAAACACAATTACGGATTGATAATGAACGCGGTCGAGCAACGCCAGAAGCAGATCGGTTTTCTGTGAATCGGAAACCGGATAAATCACGTGCTTCACGGTTTCAGCGGGCGTGCGGCGCGCGCCGATTTCAATCGTTTGCGGATTGCGCATCGCCCATTTGATCAGCGATTCAATCTGCGGCGGAATGGTCGCCGAAAAAAGCATTGTCTGACGTTCGCGCGGAATTTTTTGCACAATGCGCCGGACATCCGGAAGAAAACCCATGTCGAGCATTCGATCCGCTTCGTCGAGAACCAGATGCCGGACATCGCTCAAAACGCAGGTGCCGCGTTCGAGGTGATCGAGCAATCGGCCGGGCGTCGCGATGATAATATCCGCGCCGCGTTTGAGCGCGTCCATTTGGCGTCCGTAACCGACGCCGCCGAACAGCAGCGCGCTGCGCAAATCCGTGAAGCGCGCGAAATCGTGAATTGCCGTTTCCACCTGCGCGGCCAGTTCGCGGGTTGGTTCAAGAATCAAAACACGGGTGCGCGGCTCGTGACGGATAAGTTTCGTGAGAATGGGAAGCGCGAACGCGGCGGTTTTGCCGGTGCCGGTCTGCGCGCTGCCAATCACGTCCTGACCGGACAAAATAAGCGGAATGGCGCGCAGCTGAATAGGCGTCGGATCCACATAACCCATGGCTTTGACGCCTTCCACCACGGGATCAGACAAACCCAGCTTTGAAAAAGGCATGGCGTAATGTGCGTTTTTCCGGGTCAAATGTCCAAAAGGAAATCTGGATCGCAGGTTTCTCAGGGAAAAGTTTTTGGTGAAATTCCCAAAATCCGAAAATGGGTTCCGAATTATGAGTTGTGCTTTCCAAAAAACTACATCCGGTGATGCGCCATTTCCCAGACGATATGGCCGCCGTGCAGAAGCGCGAGCACAAGCAATCCCAAACCGGAAAGATGCTCCATTTTCAGCAGTGTTTTTTCGCTGAGTTTTCCGTGTCCGCGCGAAGTGCCGAAGCTCAGCGCGACAAACCACAACCCGGTTCCAATTCCCACGCCGGCGACGCACGCGAGTTTTCCCGGCCAGTCCGGACTCACCCATTCGCGCGAAATAAAATTCGCCGCGAGAATGATCCAGAACACCAGCACGCCGAGATTTCCCATCACGCGCACCAGCCCGGTCATGAATGCCGAACGCGGATGCAATTTTTCCTCGATGCGCTCCTCGATCTTGTGCGCCGTTTTGCCGAGTTCGACCGGCGTGTAAACCGATTTGGCCATCATGAATTTGATTCCGAGATAAAGAATGAAAACGAAGCTGAACAGTTCCATCGCGGCCTTGATGTAACCGTGGCTGAAAAACGAGGCGAATCCGGTGAACGCAATGAAGCAATAAATCACCTCCATCGTCGTCGCGCCAAAACCAATGAGCAGCGCCCATTTGAAACCGCGCCGCGCGCCCTCGTTCATAATGGTGATGTTCACCGGGCCAACGGGAATGGACAGCACCAGTCCGCTGACGAAGCCCGTGATCCATGCCAGTAGAATCGGATGAAACATTTCCGCTCAGTCGCGTGTTGCAGGTTCGATTCCGTCGTTCTCGTCTTCCTCTTCCTCTATTTCATCGCGGATCCGGCGGGAAATATGCGGGCGAATAAAACCGTAAATGAGGTAAAGCGTGAACACCGCCGGCAGCACGTAATAAAGAATTCTCTCGCGCAGCACGAGAATGAATCCGAGAAACAACGCGGCAACAATCGCTTTCAGAAACGTGCTTTTCGAGCGCAGACCGAGCGATTTGAAGCTCGGATATTTCACCGTGCTGACCATCATCGCGGAGAGAAAAACCAGCACCACGGCCAGAAGATATTTCCAGTTTCCAATGTCCTTTTCGTGTTCGTTCAGCCGGATAATCATCAGCGTAAGCGACGCGACGAGACCGGCCGCGGAAGGAATTGGAAATCCGAGAAATTCCTTGCTTCCGCCGCCGCTGGACATGATCGCCAGACAATTGAATCGCGCCAATCGAAACGCGCCGCAAAGCAGATAAATCGAAGCGATAAACCAGCCCCATTCCGGATGCCCCACAAAGACATCGCGCAAAACGATTCGATGCACCAGAAATGCCGGAGCGACGCCGAACGAAACGAGATCCGCCAGCGAATCAAATTCGCGGCCGAACGGACTTTCCACTCCGCCCATTCGCGCGACGCGGCCATCGAACAAATCAAAAATGCACGCGAGCAAAATAAAACCGAGCGCGTATTGGATTTGAACGAAATCGTAGGGAATGTCCGCTTCGACAATTTTTGTCAGCGCCACGAATCCGCAGAAAAGATTCCCGGCCGTCAGCAGATTCGGCAGAAAATAAATTTTCAGTTTGCCTTCGACCGCATCGGCGTGCGGATTCGTTGATGACGTGGCCATAAAAATTTATTCCAGAATCGCGAGAACGGTTTCGCCGCCGACAACGCGATCTCCGAGTTTCACGTTAATTTTCGCGGACATCGGCAGATAAGTATCGCATCGCGAGCCGAACTGAATCAGGCTGATCCTGTCGCCGCGCGCCACTTCATCACCCAATTCCACCCACGGTACAATTCGCCGCGCAAGTACACCGGCGATCAGCCGCAATCCGACTTTCGCGCCGTCCGGTTGCGATGCTTGAAAACCGAACAGCACATTTTCGTTCGCCGTCGCGCATTCGGTTCGCATCGCGTTCATGAATTCGCCTTCGGTATATTTGAAAAACGCGACCTTTCCGCCGATTGGCGCGTTCTGCACATGAACATTCAGCACGGAAAGAAAAATGGAAACGCGCCGGCATTCGCCGCCCATGAATTTCGGCTCGGTCGTCACATCAATCACATCCACTTTGCCGTGGCCGGGCGAGACCACGAGATTCGGGCCGACGGGAACTTTGGGATTTGGATCGCGGAAAAAATAAAGCGTGAACAGCGCGAAAATCACCCAGGCCAAAAAGATAAAAAAGGAAACCGCCACCATCGCCCCCCCGAGCACCGTCGCCAGCAATCCGATAATTGGAACCAGCAGCACGAGAACCAGCGTCACGAGAATCATCTTGAACGCCGCCTTCCGCGCTTTTCCCGAATTTTTCATGCGTTCAAGGTAAAGGGTCGCCCGCCCGGTTCAAAGAGCAAACTTCCGTCTCCGGCGGCTCGGAATAGATGGAAAATCCAACCACGGATGAACACGAATGAACACCGATGAACAACCAATTTTTGACCGCGAATTCCTTGAAAATATGAAAATGGCCCCACAATTCCGGAGTTTCCAGATTGTCGTAGAAAAATTCAAAATTCGTGTTCATCCGTGATGGAAAAAGTTTCAGCGTTTCAGCATTTCAGATTTCCGCTTTTTCCTTTTCGAAATTCTCTTGTCTTTCCAGCCGTTTTCTCGTTTTTACACCGGATGACTGACTGGATTGCCATTGTCATTTTGGGAATCATCGAGGGAATCACCGAATTCATCCCG
>DASSNZ010000417.1:0-6487 GCA_035701135.1 Verrucomicrobiia bacterium | reverse complement strand
CCATCGCGGACGGCATCCGCGCCAGATGGGCGCGGCGGAAGTGGTGGCGTTTCTGGAAGATCTGGCCGGGCCGGGCAAAGTGTCGGCGTCCACCCAAAACCAGGCGCTCAACGCGCTGTCATTTCTTTATGAACATGTGTTGGAGCAGAAGCTCGGTTCGCTGGGGGAATTTGCGCGGGCGCGGCGGCCGGAGCGGTTGCCGGTGGTGCTCTCGCCGGAGGAAACGCGGTTGTTGCTGGAGCATTTGGAAGATTCGATGCGATTGATCGGGCAATTGCTTTACGGCTGCGGTTTGCGGTTACTGGAATGTTTGCGGCTCCGAGTCAAGGATGTGGATTTTGCGCGCCTGCAAATCGTCGTGCGCGGCGGGAAAGGGGATAAAGACCGGGTAACGATGTTGCCGGTGTCGGTGGCGGAGTCGTTGCGCGAGCATTTGAAGGAAGTGAAACGATTACATGCAGAGGAATTGAAGGCGGGCCGTGGAGAAGTGTGGTTGCCGGAGGCGTTGGAGAAAAAATTTTCGGGAGCGGCGCGGTCGTGGTCCTGGCAATGGGTGTTTCCGGCGCGGCAATTGACGAGGGTTGTTTCGGGCGGGGCGCGGGAGAAGATGTTTTGGACGAGGCCGTCCAAAACGGGAGACGGGCCGCCTGCGCTCTCCAAAGTTATTTTGCGGCGGCATCATGTGCATGAAAACGCGGTGCAAAAAGCAGTTCAAAAAGCTGTCCGGACGAGCGGGCTGACCAAACGTGCGACGTGCCACACGTTGCGGCATTCCTTTGCGACGCATTTGTTGGAGAATGGTTACGACATCCGCACCGTGCAGGAGTTACTTGGCCACAAGGATGTGACGACGACGCAGATTTACACGCACGTCATGAACCGTCCGGGTCTTGGCGTGCGCAGTCCGCTCGACAATCCGGTGTGAGAATGGCAGATTCAGGCAACTTTTCGCGTTCAACGGTTTTAAAATAGAGAGTTTATGCCTCAGTTTTCGTACAAAGCCCGGCGTCGCACTGGCGAAGTGGTGGAAGGAATTGTGGAAGTGGTGGACCGCCCGGCGGC
Organism: Verrucomicrobiia bacterium; assembly: GCA_035701135.1. Lineage (GTDB taxonomy): Bacteria > Verrucomicrobiota > Verrucomicrobiia > Limisphaerales > DASXHY01 > DASXHY01. Next base: position 5,425 of record DASSNZ010000417.1, on the reverse strand, counting down.
GTTGATGCAGATCGAGCGGTTAGGGCTTTTTCCAGTTGCGGTGGACGCGGCGAAAGGCGGCGCGGCGGTGGCGTCGGCGGCCAATAAAAATAAAATCAATCTCAGTTCGCTTCTGCCGGCTTCGATTCAGGCGTCGCTGACGCGCCAGCGGAAGCCTAAGTTGCAGGAACTGGCCACATACACGCAGCAGTTGTCGAATTTGTTGAATTCCGGAATGCCGTTGACCGTGGCGCTGCACAGCATGGGGCATCTGGAATCGAAGGGCATTTCGACGGACGTGAGCAAACAACTGCGGCAGGAAGTGATGGAAGGGCGCAGTTTGTCCGACGCGATGTCGAAGCAGCCGGTGATTTTTTCGGATTTGTACATCAACATGGTTCGCGCGGGCGAATCGAGCGGCGGGCTTGTGGATGTGTTGCGTCGAATGGCGGCGCATTTTCATCAGTTTGCGGAAGTGCAATCGCGATTTATTTCCGCGATGATTTATCCGGCAATAGTGACGTGCATCGGGTTTCTGATGATTTTGTTTTTCATGTTTTTCATGCTGCCGCGCTTCATGGAAATGTTTCAGGGATTCGATGTGCAATTGCCATTGCCGACGCGGATGCTGATGGGATTCAGCCATGCGGCGACGAATGTCTGGGCATTGATGGGCGTTGGATTGGGCGCGGCGGTGATTGTGATTTTCGTCGCGAAATTTCGCAAGAGCGCGAGCGGACGCCGGAAGATTGACACGTGGAAAATGAAAATGCCGATTTTCGGCAAAGTCGTGAAATTGAATTTGTTCGGGCAATTTGCGCGGACGCTGGCAACGTTGCTGCAAAACGGCGTTCCGGTTTTGACGGCGTTGAAAATCACCGAACAGGTGATGCCGAACGTGATTATCAAGGAAGCTGTGAACAAGGCGCGCGAAGCCGTGACGGACGGCAAAACGCTGGCGCAACCGCTGGAGCGCGGAAAAGTTTTTCCGCAATTGATGGTGGATCTGGTGAAAATCGGTGAGGAAACCGGCGATGTTCCCGGCGCGTTGTCGAATCTGGCGGACACGTATGAAAGCGAATTGCAGATTTCGCTGCGTTCGATGACGAATCTGATCGAGCCGATTCTGATTGTTCTGATGGCGCTTGTCGTGGGATTTCTGCTGGTCAGCATTTTACTGCCGATGTTCCGACTGATTTCGAGCATCAATATGGGACAATGAATTTACGCGAGCCTCATTTTAATCCGGCGCGAACGGCCGCGAAATCTTTTGGGCGACGCGCGTTCACGCTGATTGAAATCATGGTCGTGGTTGCGATTATCGGAATCATCATGGCGGCGGGCGCGCCAACTTTGTACAAAGTTTTTCACAAGGAAGGATTCCGCAAAACCGTGAGCGACATCGTGGATGTCTGCTCGGCGGCGCGCGCCGAAGCCATCATGCACGACAAAACGACCGAAGTGATTTTCCATCCGCAGGAACGCACGTGCGAAGTTTCCGGCGCGGTGGGGAGAGGCGGAGGATGGGCGCATTCGGCGAAGCTGGACGACGGGACGACGATTGAAATGCTGGACGTGAATCTGTTCGAATGCAAAGACGCGGATGAAGTCGGCGTGCGTTTTTATCCGAACGGCACCTGCGATGAAATGACGCTGATTTTGAGATCCGCCGACAATGAGTGGCGGAAAATTTCGCTGGAAATCACCACCGGACTCGTTTCGGTGGATTCCAATCCAGACAAATGGAAATGACGCGATGACGTTCGGTTCGATGCTGAAAATGAAATCAACGCCCGCAAATTTGAACCAGGCCGGCGGCGGGTTTTTTTCGGTCGGGGAAAAGCAGCGCCGGGCGAAACGCGCGTTCACTTTGCTGGAGGTGATGATGGCCGCGGGCATTTTGTTCATGTGCATGTTTGCGATTCTGGGTTTGCTCGCGAACACGCTGCGCAACGCGCGGACTTTGCAGCATCGCAATGTGGACGCGGGAATGCTCGCGGCGGAACTTTCGCTCACCAATCGGTTGTCGGAAGGTTCGGATTCGGGCGATTTCGGAGATTTGTATCCGGGTTATCATTGGGAGCGGGAAATCACGGAAGTGGACACGAACGGATTGTTTCAGGTGGATTTTTCCGTGTACCGGAGCGGCGGCGGAACGAAACCGGAATCGCACATGAGCGTTTTATTTTTCCGGCCGGATTCGGAGAGAAGATTGGGCGGAGGACGGGTGCGATGAAAATGCGCGCTCGAAAAATGGCCGGCGCGTTCACGCTGCTGGAAATCATGGTCGCGATGTTTCTTTTCAGTCTTGTCGTTGCGGCGGTGTATTCGAGTTGGACGGCGATTGTGCGCGGATCGCAAACCGGATTGAAAGCGGCGGCGGAAGTGCAGCGCTCGCGCGTGGCGATTCGCACGATTGAACAGGCGTTGACGTCGGCGCGCGCGTTTTCGGCGGATATTGATTATTACACGTTCGATTCGGAAAACGGCGATGAGGCGTACCTGAGTTTCGTTGCGAAACTGCCGGATTCTTTTCCGCGCAGCGGGCGGTTTGAGCCGTACGACGTTCGGCGCGTGACTTTCGCGGTGGAACGCGGCGACACCGGCAACGATCTGGTGTTGAGACAAACGCCGCTGTTGATGGATATGGATATTGACGAAAAGGAACATCCGATTGTGCTGGCGAAGAATATCAAGAAATTCGAGTTGGCGTTTTGGGACGCCAAAAAAGAGGATTGGATGGACGAATGGGCGGATACGAATCAGTTGCCGGCGATGGTCAAGGTGTCGTTGGAATTCGGCGGGAAGGATGCTCAATCAAAACCGCGCGAGGAAGTGACCCGGGTTGTGGCATTGCCGGCGATTATGGTTCCGCCGGCCTGGCAGGTTCCCGGCGCGCGTCCCGGCGCGGCTCCGCCCGGAGTGATAAGGCCGCCGCAACATCAGGCCCGGTGAGAGAATGAAAATTTTCATTCGCAATTCAACTCGTGGAATCGCGCTGCTCGTCGTGATGGTGGCGATTTTCGTGTTGTCGGTTTTGATCGGGGCGTTCGCGTATTCCATGAAAGTGGAAACGAAGCTGGCGATGAATGCGAGTCACGAAGCCCAGTTGGTCTGGCTGGGCCGCTCGGGAGTGGAACTGGCGCGATACGTTCTGGCGCAGCAAATGATGATTACCTCGGAACCGTATGATTCGTTGAATCAGATTTGGGCGGGAGGTCCGGGCGGAATGGATATTTCGAACAGCCCGTTGGCGAATATTTCGCTGGACAATTATCAGATCGGAGACGGCGTTGTAACGGTGAAGATCAAAGACCTGGATCGGAAATTCAATATCAATGTCGCGGACGAACAGGTGCTTCAGCAGGCGTTGACATTGGTTGGAGTGGACGCGGGCGATATTCCGTCCATCAGCAGCGCGATTCTGGATTGGATTGATCCGGACGACAACACGCATTTGAACGGCGCGGAAAGTGATTATTATCAATCACTGGATCCGCCGTATTTCGCGAAGAACCGACCGATGGACGACATTTCGGAACTTTTGCGCGTGCGGGGCGTTACTCCCGCGATGTATTGGGGCACGGCGTCCACAAACAACAATGCGGCGTATCAAAAGGTGGATCGGCATGGGCGGCCGATTCAGGAACCGGTTTATACGGTGGGATTGAGCCAAATTTTCACGGCCATTTCCGGAGGAAGAATCAACATCAACACGGCTTCGGCGCTGACATTGCAAACCATTCCGCTTATTGACCCCAACGCCGCGGCGAGAATTGTGGAAATGCGTTCCGGCCCGGATGGAATGGACGGCACGGAAGACGACATTCCGTTTCGGAACGTCGGCGAATTGATCAATGCAATTCCGAGCAATCAGGCGGTGCAGCAGCTTTCGCGTTTTTGCGATGTGCGAAGCCGCGCGTTTGAAGTTCAGGTGCAGGCGACGATTGGCGGTTCAACGCAAACGTTTCACGCGGTTCTTGGCCGAAACAGTCCGCGCGACGTGCAAATCCTAACATTTTATTGGAAATAATTCGGCGGATCCGAAATGCTGAACGGTTTCCGATGGTGCGATTCCCTTTGTTTTTTGGCGGAATTCATTCGCAAAACGGAAAAACGCGGCGCGTTGAAAATTTTTTAAAAAAACTCTTGCGCCCATCCGGGACTGCGATATTGTGTTGCCGTTCTTTGCGACTGGAACGAACAAAAACAAAATCGTTGACAGTCGGTGCGACTCGGGTAATTTGAAGTCGCAAGCTAACGAAGCTCTGAGAGGCCGAGTTAAAGATAATCGGCTCTCAGGTTTTTTGTCCCCTGAAGCGGGAATCGTTGGAAGATTTTTTGGGTGGAAACACCTGTTGCTCATTGAAAATTGAATTGTGCGATAAGTGAGAGCCCCTTCACTGAAAACCAGTTAGTTGGTTGGATGTGAGGAGTTTTAAAATTGTAATTCGTCCGACTAATCATCGGACAAGAGTTAAACTAACGTTTTTTAACGGAGAGTTTGATTCTGGCTCAGAACGAACGCTGGCGGCGTGGATAAGACATGCAAGTCGAACGCTGACTTCAGGGTAGCAATATTCTGAAGTCGGAGTGGCGCAAGGGTGCGTAACACGTGGGCAATCTGCCGTGAAGTCTGGAATAACTTGCTGAAAGGCGAGCTAATGCCGGATGTGAAATTTGGAAGGCATCTTTTGAATTTCAAAGTTGGGGACCGCAAGGCCTGACGCTTCACGATGAACCCGCGGCCTATCAGCTAGTTGGTGAGGTAATGGCTCACCAAGGCGAAGACGGGTAGCTGGTCTGAGAGGACGACCAGCCACACTGGAACTGAGACACGGTCCAGACACCTACGGGTGGCAGCAGTCGAGAATTTTTCACAATGGGGGAAACCCTGATGGAGCGACGCCGCGTGGGGGATGAATGGCTTCGGCCCGTAAACCCCTGTCATTCGCGAACAATGCGCATTATTTAAAAGATGATGCGTTGATAGTAGCGGAAGAGGAAGGGACGGCTAACTCTGTGCCAGCAGCCGCGGTAATACAGAGGTCCCAAGCGTTGTTCGGATTCACTGGGCGTAAAGGGTGCGTAGGCGGTCGGGTAAGTCTGATGTGAAATCTTCGAGCTCAACTCGGAAACTGCATTGGATACTATTCGGCTTGAGGTCTGGAGGGGGGACTGGAATTCTCGGTGTAGCAGTGAAATGCGTAGATATCGAGAGGAACACCAGTGGCGAAGGCGAGTCCCTGGACAGGTCCTGACGCTGAGGCACGAAAGCTAGGGGAGCAAACAGGATTAGATACCCTGGTAGTCCTAGCCGTAAACGGTGCATATTTGCTGTAAAAGGAATCGACCCCTTTTGTGGCGTAGCAAACGCGTTAAATATGCCGCCTGGGAAGTACGGTCGCAAGATTAAAACTCAAAGAAATTGACGGGGGCCTGCACA
>DASSNZ010000416.1:0-2613 GCA_035701135.1 Verrucomicrobiia bacterium | reverse complement strand
AAGGGCAGCAGGAAAATATTCGCGCGCAACTCGCCTCGATTTTGCGCGGCGTCATTTCGCAAGTTTTATTGCCTAACATTTCCGGGCGCGGGCGCGTCGCCGCGTTCGAAATCATGGTCGGCACGCCGGCCATCGGCAACTTGATCCGCGAGAGCAATACGCATCAGATTCCCGGCGTGCTGCAAACGCAAAGCAGGGAAGGCATGTGTACGCTGGATCAGTCGTTGGCGATTCGTTACGCGGACGGCGTGATCAGCCGCGAGGCCGCGATGGAACGCGCGCAGGATGTGCGCGAGCTGGCAAATCTGATTCAAAAAGCGGACCTGAAGCGCAGGCAAGGTTTGTGAATAGAACGCGGGCATTCCGAGGGAATTGAAAAATCCCGGCCTGCGGCGCAAAATGGAAATTGCTTTTCGGGATTTCGGGTCAAAAAATGTTCTTCAATATTCTTATGAAATATCTTTGGCTTGCGGTTCCTGGATTTATGTTGATTTTTGCCGGTTGCAAATCGCCGAAACCCGCTTCGGATACCCGCACGCTCACGAATTCAATTTCGAGCACAACGGAGGATCCTTATCTGTGGCTTGAAAATGTTACCGGCGAAAAAGCATTGAATTGGGTCCGGCGGCAAAATGTCATCACAACCAATGTGCTGGAAAGCGCGCCGGAATTTGAGCCGATCCGCGAACGGCTGCTTGCGATTTTGAATTCCAATGAGCGTATTCCGATGGTCGTGAAGCGCGGAAAATTTTATTACAACTTCTGGCGTGACGAACAAAATCCCCGCGGCTTGTGGCGACGGACCACGTTGGAGGAATATCGCAAACCCGAACCCAAATGGGAAACCGTGTTGGACGTGGACCAGCTTGCGAAAGATGAAAATGAAAATTGGGTTTGGGAAGGCGCGGAATTTCTGGAACCGGATTTTGATCGCGCGATGATTGCGTTGTCGCGCGGCGGCGCGGACGCATCGGTTGAACGCGAGTTCGACGTCAACAAAAAGCAATTCGTTCCGGACGGCTTCAAATTGCCCGAAGCGAAAAGCGAAGTCGCATGGCGCAATCGCGATACGCTTTACGTGGGAACCGATTTCGGCGCGAGAACACTCACGAAATCCGGATACCCGCGCATCATAAAAGAATGGAAACGCGGAACGTCGTTGAGCGAAGCGAAAACTGTTTTCACGGCGGAAGAAAGCGACGTCAGCGTGTCGCCCGCCGTCATTCACGATCATGGGCGCGTGTACGAATTTATTACGGACGGAAAAACATTTTTCACGGACGAAGTTTTTGTTCGCCGAAGCAATTCCCTGGTGCGCGTTGAAAAACCGGCGGACGCGGAGGTCGGCACGTTCGGCGATTTTCTGCTGCTGCGTTTGCGTTCGGATTGGACGGTCGGCGGTGAGACGCACGCCGCCGGTTCTCTTCTCGCGGAAAATTTCGATTCGTATTTGAACGGGCAACGGAATTTTTCGGTTTTGTTTCAACCTTCGCCGCGCACGTCGCTTGCGAGTTACAGCGCGACGACGAATTACATCATTCTGAACATCATGGACAATGTCCGCAGCCGTCCGGCGTTGTTGCGATTGGAAAACGGAAAATGGAAACGCAACGATCTGGACGCGCCGGAATTCGGAACGGTGAATGTGACCGGCGTGGATGCAAATGAATCGGACGATTATTTCATGACTGTTTCCGATTATCTGACGCCGTCAACCTTATATTTTGGCGTGGCTGGAAAACCGGAACGTGAAAAGCTGAAAAGTCTGCCGGCATTTTTCAATGCAAACGGATTGCAAATTCAACAGTTCGAAGCGACATCGCGTGACGGAACGAAAATTCCGTATTTTCAGGTGAGCCGAAAAGGAATGATGTTGAACGGAAAAAATCCCACGTTGCTTTACGGTTACGGCGGTTTTGAAATTTTGCTGACGCCAGGTTACAACCCGGGCGTCGGCGCGGCATGGCTGGAACGCGGCGCCGTGTATGTCGTTGCCAATATTCGCGGCGGCGGCGAATTTGGTCCGGCGTGGCATAATGCGGCGCGCAAGGAACATCGCCAGCGCGCTTATGATGATTTCATCGCGGTGGCCGAAAACCTGATTTCGAGAAAAGTGACATCGCCGTCGCATCTGGGAATTCAGGGCGGTTCGAATGGAGGATTGCTGATGGGCGTGATGTTAACGGAGCGGCCGGATTTATTTGGCGCCGTCGTTTGCCAGGCGCCGCTTCTCGATATGCGGCGATACAATAAATTGCTGGCCGGCGCGAGCTGGATGGACGAATACGGCAATCCGGACAAACCGGAGGATTGGGCGTATCTCAGCAAATTTTCCCCTTATCAAAATGTTTTCGCGGATCGGAAATATCCGCCGGTGCTTTTTACGACATCCACTCGCGATGATCGTGTTCATCCCGGCCACGCCCGGAAAATGGCTGCAAAAATGGAAACGCAGGGACACAAAGTTTTATTTTACGAGAATGTCGAAGGTGGTCACGGCGGAGCGGCGAATAATGAACAACGCGCATTCATGCAGGCGCTGGCTTATACGTTTTTGTGGAAGCACGTTGGAGAATAAGCGCGCGTCCGTGACGTTGAGCGAAAACCGGCGGA
>DASSNZ010000415.1:0-19734 GCA_035701135.1 Verrucomicrobiia bacterium | reverse complement strand
AAGATGCAAAGGCGCGAAGGCGCAAAGGACTTCCGCTAAAATTGTTCAGCCAATCAGCGTGATTGAAAATTCGGCAGAATTCCTTTTCCCTTGCGTCTCTGCCTTTTGGCGTCTTTGCGTTAACTTTTCCGTTGGCGAAATCATTTCAACATTTCCAAAACGCGGCGCAACTCCGCGTCGGTATTGTAATAATGCGGAGAAAGCCGGATGTAATGTTGCCCTTTGCGATCCGTTCGGAGCGACGTGATGATTTTTGCATCCGCCAGTTCGCGATGCAGCCGCGTCAAATCTTTTTCCGGCCATTGAAAAGAAACGATTCCGCTTCGCGCTTCCGCCGGCGCGTCCGTCTGCAAAACCCGGCAGCCTTTTTCCAGAAGCGCCGGAACGAGCCAATCGCGTTTTCGCAACAATTCCTTCGCGATATTTTCCACGCCGATTTCCAGCGTCAGCTCCATCGCCGCCATCATGCCGATAATGCCTAACAGATTGTGCGAGCCTGCCTCGTATTTTCTCGCGTCCTTCCGGAATTCAATTTGCTCGCGCGCCACAAAATCCGGGCAATCCACATTGTGCCAGCCATAAATCGGCGGAGTGATTTTTTCCTGAATTTCGCGCCGCACGTAAAGCAAACCCGCGCCGCATGGTCCGAGCATCCATTTGTGCGCGTCCGCCGCCAGCATGTCCACGTGTTCCACCGTCGTCGGAAACGCGCCGAGCGTTTGAATGCCATCCACGCAAAACAAAATTCCGCGTTCGCGCAAAAACGCGCCGATTTTTGGAGTATCAATCCGATAGCCCGAAATAAAATGGCACGATGCCAGCGCGACCAGCCGCGTGTTTTCGTCCACCTGCCCCATCACGTCCATCGGGCGAATTTCGCCAAGCGCGCGCGTGTTCATCAACCGCACTTCGACGCCGCGTTCTGCGAGCGCCATCCACGGGTAAACGTTCGACGGATAATCATCGAAATAAATCAGGATGTTGTCGTTACGCCGGAATTTCAATCCGCTTGCCATGAGGCTCAGTCCCAGCGAAGTCGGGCCGACCAGCGCGACTTCGTTTGAATGACAGTTCAGCAGTTTCGCGCCGAGTTCGCGGCACTGATTCAGAATTTGCGGATAAACAAATTGCTCCTGGTCGCCGGTGCCCGCTTCGGTGGCATAACGGGAAATCGCTTTTTCCACTCGCGACGGCAGCGGACAAACGCCGGCGTGACCGAGAAAAATTTTATCGCGACACACGGGAAATTCGCGTTGGCGCAAGGATTCATCGGATAAAACATCGCGTAATGTCATGCGAACAAACTAATGTTTCGCCGCGTCATCGCAAGCTATGGAAAAATGTGGAAGGACGAGTTTCACAGTCCCTATATTTCATTTATCAGATAGAGACTCGTGTAACTCGTCTCTCCGAAACGGCGAATTGACGGGTTGATCAACGCCCGACAATTTTTTCGAGTCGTCGCATCAGACGAAAAATAATTCGCTCAAAGCACCGCGTTGATCTGGTTGAAATAACCTATCCAAAATCGCACGACCATGTAGCCGCCAATCAACAGCACGGCGATGTAGATCAATCGCGGAACCCATTGCGCCACCGCGTGAAGTTTACGCGTGCCTTCGTCCTGATAATAAACACGCAAACGGCGCAGCGTGTCGTCCAGTTTTCCACTCACTTCGCCCGTCGCGTATTGGTTCGCAAAAATTTCCGGAAATCCCGACGACACGCTCATCGCCTCCGCCGGAGTCTGGCCGGCGTCCAGTTGCGGCCGCCAGCCGAAAACCGTCCGTCGCAAAGCCGGCGAACCGCTCGCCGTCGCCGACAATTCCCATGCGTCCACAATGCCGACTCCCGCGCTGATCAATGCTTCAAGCGATGCCGCGAGCCGCGCCAGCGCCATCGAGCGCCGGCCCGATCCGAGAATGGGAATTGGATGTAAAACGGATTCCACCCACGCGCGCCATTTTTCACCGCGATCGCTTTGCGCGGCGTAAATCATAAATCCTACAATCGCGTAAACCGGCAGCAGTCCCGCGAGCAAAAACGCGAGCCAGTTCGCGGATTGGATGAATCGGACAAACGTGAAAATCAGAATCGCGAAGTGATACAGAAAAACCGGGTAGGCGAGGTCCGCCAACATTTGCCGCACGAGTTGCGCGCGAACGGTGTAATGCTCGGCCAGCATTCGGAAACACGCGTCGAGTCGTCCGCTTTTTTCGCCGGCTTCAATAACGGTCAGATCGAATTCCGGCAGCCATTTTCCGACGTGCCTCAAGGATTCGGAAAACGTGAATCCTTCTGAAATTCTTTGGAGCGTAATCTGAACCGGTTTTCGATATGAGGCCGCCGGAGGATTTCGCAAAAGTTGTTCGAGCGCGTGAACGAGACCGAGACCGGCGGCGGTGAGTTGCTGCAGTTGATGATAAAACTGGGCGCGATGATAAAGTTGGCCGGGCGTGACAATCATGAAAGCATCACAACAACAAGGCGGCCGCTCATGCCGAAACACCGGCGCAACGCCGCCGCGCGCGCCGGCAAAATGGTTTTAAGGCGCGAGCCGGTCGAAGCTGGCTTTCAAATCGCGCTTGCTTCGCAGACCGACAATCTGGTCGGCAACCTGGCCTTTATCGAACAACAACAGCGTCGGTATGGCGCGAATTCCGTATTCCGACGCGATGCCTTGTTGCTCATCAATATTAACCTTCGCGATTTTTACGCGGCCTTCGTATTCGTCCGCCAGTTCGTCCAGAATCGGCGCGATCATTTTGCACGGCCCGCACCATTCCGCCCAGAAATCCACGAGCACGGGAACGGGAGATTGGAGCGCTTCGGTTTTAAAATTTTCCTGGGTCAAAGTGACAATACTGGGAGACGCCATATCAAAAAATACAAAAAGGGTTTCAGTTTTTGTTGGGCAACCTGACTGATTAAAAATTAAAGCATGAACGCAAGATACGCGCTGCTCGCCACGGCGAGAAGTCCCACGACGGCGGCGGCAATCGCCAGCATGGAATCCACCGGATCCAATCCACGCGAAACCGCGACGGGCGCGGCGGCCGGACGCGGCTTTGTCGCGGCGGGCGGACGTTGAGCGATGGGCGCGGCGGTTCCGGCGCGCGGCGCTGCCGCGGGCGCGGCATGAGCGGCGGGCGGCGGAGGCGCGGCAACACCCGGAGCGACTCCTCCGGTGGCGCCGGTTGGACCGCCCGGAGGCAGCGTCGGCAATTTGATCGTCGGCGCGGCTGAAGGTTTGGGCGGCAGATTGATTCGAACCGTTTCTTTTTTGGGTTGAACTTTGCCCGTCTCCTTTTTCGGAGGAACGGCGCCGGTCGGAGTGTTTGGAATGTTGTCGGCCATAGCTGAGTTCAAGATAAGTTGCGGCTTTGCACTGTCAAACTCTTATTGAAAAGTGTGAGTCAACTTTGAAACGTTTGTTCCGGGAGAATTTTCCAATTTATTTCCACAATTCCGGCGAACCGCGCAGGAAATCGAGCAATCGCGCGTCCGCCGCAGGAAATTCATGCGATTCCAGTTCATCCGCCGAAATCCATTTGAAGTCCGCGCAACCCAGGCGGCTCGGTTCGTTTCGTTCCCATTGGCATCGAAAAAATTTCAACTCGACCGTTTTTTCCGGGTAGGCGTGCGTGACGGTTTCGAGAATTTCGCCGACGCGGATTTCGATTCCCAGTTCCTCGCGCAATTCGCGAATCAGGCAATTTTCAAACGTCTCGCCATTCTCGCGTTTGCCGCCGGGAAATTCCCACAATCCGCCGAGATGAACATCATCGTGTCTTTTCGTGATCAGCAATTTTCCGTCGCGAAAAACCAGACCGGCGGCGACTTCGATTTGGTTGTTTTGAGTCTCGGGTTTCAAATTTCGGATTGGCAGTGGTCGGCAAATTTTTAACGCAAAGTCGCGAAGGTGCGAAGGTGCAAAAGAGCAAGGAGTTTTTTTGAATGCTTTTTCAGACGGGCTTAATCAATCATGAGTGCAACAGCCAGCCTGAATTGTTGAGGCTTTGAATTCAAAACTCAAACTCAAAACCCAAAACTCGAAAACTATCTTCCAACGCTTTTATAAATGAATCCAAGCCGCTCCATTTCGGTCGGATCAAAAAGATTTCTGCCATCAAACATAATTGGATGCGTCATGCCTTTGCGCGCGCGATCCAGATCGAGTTTTTTGAATTCCTCCCATTCGGTTGCAATTACCAGCGCATCGCAACCTTGCGCCACGTCATTCATGTCCTCGACAAACGTCACGTCCTTCAGAACCGCTTTCGCTTTCTCCATCGCTTTCGGATCATGCACGCGCAAAATCGCGCCGTCTTTCTGCAATCGCTGGCAAAGCTCGATTGCCGGCGACATGCGGACATCGTCCGTGTTTTGCTTGAACGCGAGTCCGAGCACGCCGATTTTTTTGTCTTTCAGAACCCAGAGCGTGTCGGAAATTTTTTTAACAAACCGGTCCATTTGCTCGGCGTTGATTTTCTGAACTTCCTTCAGCAAACCGAAATCGTAACCGACCTGCTCGGAAATTTTGATGAACGCGCTGAGGTCTTTCGGAAAACAGCTTCCGCCGAACCCGAGCGACGCGTCGAGAAAACGCCGCCCAATGCGCGCGTCCTTGCCCATTCCGTTCGCCACTTCCTGGACATTCGCGCCGGTCGCCTCGCAAATCACCGAGATCGCGTTGATGTAGGAAATCTTCAGCGCGAGAAATGAATTCGACGCGTGCTTGATCAACTCGGCGGAATTGATATCCGTCACGATCACGGGCGCGTTGAACGGCGCGTAAACCTGCTTCATCGCAGTGACGGGACGCTGCGAACGCACGCCGACGACGACGCGATCCGGATGCATCAAATCGTCCACCGCAAATCCTTCGCGCAGAAATTCCGGATTGCTCACCACGTCGAATTCCACCTGCGCCTTGCAGTAACGCTTGATCGTTTCGGTCACTTTGTCGCCCGTCCTGACCGGCACCGTGCTTTTGTCCACCACGATTTTGTAACTGGTCATCGCTCCGGCGATTTCGCGCGCGACTTTTTCAATGAAACTCAAATCCACCGCGCCGTCCGGCAATGGCGGCGTCGGCACCGCGATGAAAATGACATCGGATTTTTCGACGCCTTCCGCCGTGTTCGTCGTGAAACTCAGCCGTCCCTCGGCAACGTTTTTTCTGATCAATTCCTCCAGGCCGGGTTCGTAAATGGGAATTCCGCCTTTCCGCAAAATTTCCACTTTTGCCGCGTCGTTATCCACGCAAATCACGTGATGCCCGACTTCGGCGAAACATGTTCCAGTGACCAATCCGACGTAACCGGTTCCAATAATCGTGAGCTTCATAGTGGATTTCAGGAGCAACGAACTTCAAGGTTTCAGGTTCAGCGTCGGCGCGTTGGTTTGCGAAACTTTCGGCAACGCCAGTTCGGGATGTTTCGATTCCAGATCCTGCAACCGCATGGCCGCCGTCGAACCGAGCGAACCCGGTCCCATTCGTTCAAGCTGCCCGTAAGTGTCCCGCGCGAGTTCAAAATCACCTTGCGCCTCGTAAATCTGGCCGAGTGCCAGCATCGCCTGCGGCGCCACTTCATCGGTGGAATGATGTTCGATAATATCTTTGTAAGCCTTGATCGCATCGGCGGATTTTCCCTGCGCGTCGAGCGACGCGGCAATGCCGAACAAGGCCTGGCCCGTGAAATCGGAATCGCGATATTGGCTTAGAAATTTTTCAAACTGCGCCTGCGCCTGGGTGTAATTCGATGCCTCGAAATATCTTGCGCCCGCGACCAGCAACGCCCGTCCGGCGGCGGAAGTTCCGGCGTAATCCGTCGCGATTTTGGCGAAAGCTTCCGGCTGCACCTGGCCGCTTTCAGGACCGCGAGTCGTCAATTCCGCCAACGCCTCGCTCGCCGAAACATTTTTTTGCATCCGCCCGTAAAAATAAATTCCCGCCGCGATGCCGAGCACGACGATGACGACCAGCCCGGTGATGACCTGTTTTTTATTGGCTTCAAACCAGAGCCAGGTTTTGTAAAGCAATGGCGATTCCGTGATATCAGATTCCATACAAGGCGTGCAATCTCCCGAGTGGCACTCAAAAACGCAAGCTTGAAATCCGGAAAATGACCGTAAAAAAGCGGATCGCATTCGGTCCGTCCGAAAAATAAATTCGGATTTTCAACCTGCTTTTTTGGCTCAAACCTTGACTCTCGGCGTCTCTCTGCCAGACTCATGCGACGACGAATTTGCGAGCGACGGAGAGATGGCCGAGTGGCTGAAGGCGTCGGTTTGCTAAACCGATTTACGGGTAAAACCGTAACGAGGGTTCGAATCCCTCTCTCTCCGCCAGTTTTTAAAAGCGTTTCTCAGATTATTGATTTTCCTGTCACTTTTCCCCCGGCAATAACATGGTGCGTCAGGAAACGATGAAAGCCGAAAATTTTCAGAATTACGATTAAAGAAAAGTCGCCATTCGCATCCGAAAACAAACTCAAATTAAAAAAACCGCGTCAGGCGGAAATTTTCAATCTCGCGCAATCCTGACCTGGATCATTGCTTTTCTCCCCTGCCCGTGTGTAGGTTATGCGCGCATGGAGCGGCCGAATCCCGGAACATTAAAATTTTCCGTTGGATTTCGGTTTGCGCGCGGAATGTTTCGGCGCTTGGGCTGGACTGTTTACAATTATGGAATCGTTACCAACTGTTTTATTGAAACCGGGCGAAGCGGACCGTATCGCGGCCGGACATCCCTGGATTTACAATGGCTCCGTTCTGCGCGTGACGCAGCCGCCGGCCGATGGCGCTTTGGTTCAGATTAAGGATCATCGCCAACGTTTTCTAGGAACCGGATTTTACAATTCCAAATCGCGCATCAACGTCCGCGTACTTTCGCCCGAACGCATCGAAATTACCGAATCGTTTTTTGAGCAACGGATTCGCGAAGCGCTGGCCGTGCGCCAACGGCATTTGCCAAATGCCACGTCGTTTCGCGTCGTAAACGCCGAAAGCGATTTTCTCAGCGGCTTGATCGTGGACAAATACGAAGACGTTCTGGTCGTGCAGATTTCGTCGCTTGGAATGGACCAGCGCAAAGCGATGATCGTTTCCGCGCTGCAAAAGATTTTTTCGCCTCGCGCGATTCTGGAACGAAGCGATGTCGCGTCGCGCAAGTTCGAGGGATTGGAGGAATCGAACGGAATTCTCGCGGGCGAATTCACCGGCCCGATTACGATTCAGTTAAACGGATTGAAATTTGAAACCGATCTCGTTGCGGGTCACAAGACTGGAACATATCTCGATCAACAAACGAATTATGAGGCCGTCGCGCAATTTGCCAAAGGCGCGCGCGTCCTGGATTGTTTCAGTTTTCTCGGCGGATTCGGCCTGCATGCCGCGCGCGCCGGCGCGTCGAGCGTTCATATGCTGGATCAAAGCGCGGATGCCATTGCCGCCGCGACGCGCAACGCCGCCGCGAATGGTTTGTCGGAAAAATGCTCGGCTGAAACGACGAACGTTTTCGACTGGCTGAAAACGCAAACGAAAACGAATCCCAACGAAAAACTCGTTCCTAAATTTGACTTGATCATTCTCGATCCGCCGTCGTTCACGCGAAATCGCGCATCGGTTCCGGACGCGTTGCGCGGTTACAAGGAAATTCATTTGCGCGCGCTCAAGCTGCTCAGGCCCGGCGGAACGCTCGCGACGTTTTGCTGTTCGCATCACGTGGATGCCGGATTGTTTCAGGACACGGTTTTATCCGCCGCGTTTGATGCGCATCGGATTTTGCGCCGCGTCGCGACGTATTCGCAATCGTTGGACCACCCGATCATTCCGATGATTCCCGAAACGGAATACCTGAAAGGATTTACGTTTGAAGTGGTGCGGTGAGGTCATTTTCAATTGACGATTTACGATTGACGAGCGATGGAACAAAGTCGCGTAAATCGTAAATCGTGAATCGTAAATTGCATGTGGATAAATTCTTCTCGCCGGAAATTTTCAGTCTTGTATCGTAAGCCCGCAAGCGGATTCAAGTGAACGAATCGCAACCTTCAAATGAGAAAGCAAAATGGAACCAAAAGCTGACATTGCCGTCATCGGGCTGGCCGTCATGGGCCAGAATCTGATTTTAAACATGAACGACCACGGATTTACCGTTGTCGCGTTCAACCGCACCGTAGAAAAGGTGGACCATTTCCTGGCGAACGAAGCCAAGGGAACGAATGTCATCGGAGCGCATTCCATCGAGGAAATGGTGAGCCTGCTCAAACGCCCGCGCCGCGTAATGCTCATGGTCAAAGCCGGAAAACCCGTGGACGAATTCATCGAGCATCTTCTGCCGCATCTCGAACCGGGCGACATCATTATTGATGGCGGCAATTCACTTTTCGAAGACACGGCGCGTCGCGTCAAATACATCGAGAGCAAAGGTTTGCTTTACATCGGCACCGGCGTGAGCGGCGGCGAGGAAGGCGCGCGCCACGGTCCGAGCATCATGCCTGGCGGATCGCCGAAAGCGTGGGAACACGTAAAGCCGATTTTCCAAAGCATCGCCGCGAAAGTCGAGGACGGCACGCCATGTTGCGATTGGGTCGGCGAAGGCGGCGCGGGTCATTACGTGAAAATGGTCCACAACGGAATCGAATACGGCGACATGCAATTGATTTGCGAGGCTTACAATCTGATGAAAACCGGCCTCGGCCTCACGGCGGAACAAATGCACGACGTTTTTGCCGAATGGAACAACGGCGAATTGAATTCTTACCTGATCGAAATCACGCGCGATATTCTCGCGTTCAAAGATACCGACGGACAAATTCTCGTGGACAAAATCCTCGATACCGCCGGACAAAAAGGCACGGGAAAATGGACGGTGATTTCCTCGCAGGAACTGGGTATTCCCATCACGCTCATGGCCGAAGCGGTTTACGCGCGCTGCGTTTCCGCAATGAAGGAAGAGCGCGTCGCCGCCTCAAAAAAATTGAAAGGCCCGAAACCCGTGATCAAAGGCGATTCCAAAAAAATCATCGAAGACATCCGCCTGGCGCTTTACGCGTCCAAAATCGTCAGTTACGCGCAGGGTTACATGCTCATGCGCGCGGCGGCGGCCGAATACAAATGGAACCTGAACTACGGCGGCATCGCGTTGATGTGGCGCGGCGGCTGCATCATTCGCAGCGTGTTCCTCGGCAAAATCAAGGAAGCGTTCGACAACAAACCGAAACTGACAAATCTGCTGCTCGATCCGTTTTTCCGGAAAGCCATCAAAACTTCGCAGCGTTCCTGGCGCAATGTCGTCGCGATTGCCGCGAAGAAAGGAATTCCCGTTCCGGCGTTCAGCACGGCGCTCGCGTTTTACGACGCTTATCGCAGCGAACGTTTGCCCGCGAATTTGCTCCAGGCGCAGCGCGATTATTTCGGCGCGCACACTTACGAGCGCTTGGACAAACCGCGCGGCGAATTCTTCCACACGAACTGGACCGGCCACGGCGGCACGACGGCTTCGGGAAGTTACACGGTTTGATCACACGGAATTTACCGTGGATTTATGATGCTGAAAGAACTTCAGTCGCTTGCGGCAAAACACGGAACGCCCCTCGTGATTATTGATCACGAGGCGATCCGGAAAAATTACGCCGAGTTCAAACGGCATTTGCCGAAAGTGCAGGCGTATTACGCGGTGAAGGCGAATCCCGCGCCGGAAATTGTCCGCACGCTGTTCAAAGCCGGCGCGAGTTTCGATGTCGCGTCCATGCCGGAGTTCATGACGGTTTATGAGAACATCAAAAAATTCCCGGCGAAAAAACAGCAGGATTTTATCTGGGACAAAATCATTTACGCGAATCCGACGAAACCCAAGGAAACGCTGCTCGCGCTGGACCAATACAAACCGCTCGTCACGTACGACAACCTGAACGAGCTGAAAAAAATCAAACAATACGCGCCGCATTCCGGCGTCGTGCTGCGGCTGCGCGTGGACAACACCGGATCGCAGTGCGAATTGTCATCCAAGTTCGGCTGCGACACCGGCGAAGCGGCGGACCTGATTGAATCCGCGTTCGAAATGGGATTGGTCGTTGAGGGATTGAGTTTTCACGTTGGCAGCCAATGCACGAATTTTCAAAATTTCGTTCAGGCGCTGAACGCGGCGGCGGCGGTGATGAAGGAAAGCGCCGGGCGCGGACATAAAATCAAAATCCTCGACATCGGCGGCGGATTTCCCGCGCGTTACAACAAACACGTCCGTCCGTTTCGCGAACTGGCGCGCGTCGTCAACGCCGAGATCAATCGCCTGTTCGCGCCGGACATTCAGATTCTTGCCGAGCCGGGCCGGTTTCTCGTCGCAAGCGCCGCGACCAGCGTGGCGCGCGTGATTGGCAAAGCGGTGCGCGACGGAAAAATGTGTTACTACATTGACGACAGCGTTTATCACACGTTCAGCGGAATCATTTTCGATCATTGCCAGTATCACCTGAAATCGTTCAAGAAAGGCAAAAAGGAAATCTGCGCCGTGTTCGGCCAGACGTGCGACGGCCTCGACACGATTTCGCAATCCGAACAACTGCCCGATCTTGAAATTGAGGATTTGTTGTATTCTGAAAACATCGGCGCTTACAGCAACGCCTCCGCAACCTGGTTCAACGGATTTCCGCCCGCGAAAGTCGTCCATGTGAATCAGTAATTTTAACGGCGAGGAATCGCCGATGCTTCATTCGGCAAAATATTTTCAAAATGAATTGTGCGGATTTTCGCAACTTGAATCCGTGATAATTCGTGAAATCCGTGTGTGCGCTCTTTCTTGAATCTGGCGTCGCGCGACATTCGCCGTTAGCTTTTGCAAAATGCGAACCGCCGATTTCGATTTTCATTTGCCGCCCGAATTGATCGCGCAAAAACCGGCGTCGGAACGCGATCAATCGCGGCTTCTGGTGTTGGATCGCGCTTCTCAAAAAATCGAACACAGGCAATTTTCCGATCTGCCGGAATTCCTCCGTTCAGGCGATGTTTTAATTTTGAATAATTCCCGCGTCATTCCCGCGCGACTTCGCGGAATCAATGCGCGAACCGGCGGACATTTCGAAATCCTCCTGCTCGAAGAAAACGCGGTGAACGATTGGTGGGCGATGATGCGCCCGGGAAAACGCGCCCGAATCGGAACGGAAATAACGCTGCTCGAAGCCGAAGGTGCGACCACTTCAATCCGCGCTACTGTAATTGAGACGAACGAGGAAGGTCATCGTCGCCTGAAATTCAGCGGAACATCGGATATTTCCGAAAAGCTCGATTCGCTCGGCGAAATTCCGCTTCCGCCTTACATTCATCGCGACGCAAAAATTCGTGAACTGCAAAATGAAGATCGCGAGCGTTATCAAACCGTTTTCGCCGATCCTTCCGGCTCCGTCGCCGCGCCCACGGCTGGCTTGCATTTCACAAAAAATATTCTCGAAACGATTCGCGCGCGCGGCGTTGAAGTTTGTTTCGTCACATTGCACGTCGGCCTCGGAACATTTGCGCCGGTGAAGGCGGAGGAAATCTCCGAACACAAAATGCACGAGGAACGATACGAGTTGAGCGAGGAAACCGCCCGGCGGATTCGCGACGCGAAAGCCAATGGCCGCCGCGTGTTCGCGGTCGGCACCACGACCGTGCGCGTGCTGGAAAGTGTCGCCGAAAAAAATGAGGGCCGCGTCGTCGCCGGATCGGATCGAACGCGAATTTTTATTTTCCCGCCGCGCGATTTTAAAATCGTGGACGCGCTGCTCACCAATTTTCATTTGCCGAAATCCACGCTGCTGATGCTGGTGAGCGCGTTTGCCGCGCCCGGCGAAACGCGCGGGCGCGAACTGGCTTTATCCGCCTACGCCGAAGCGGTTCGCGCGCATTACCGATTTTTTTCTTACGGCGACGCGATGTTGATTTTATGAATCGAAAAGCAAAGAAAGCCAAAACTTCCGCGCGATTTCCGCGTGGCCGGCATCAGCCGCGGCGCGGCGGCCTTCCATTTTTATTTGTGAATTTCGCGATCACAGCGGATGGAAAAATCGCGTTTGCGAATCGAAAATTCGCGCCGTTCGGCAGCGCGCGTGATCGCGAGCACATGATGGAACTGCGCGCCACTGCCGATGCCGTAATGTCCGGCGCGCGCACGGTGGATTCGGGCGAGGTGAGCCTCGGGCCGGGCGGTGAAAAATATCGGCGGCTCAGGATCCGGCGCGGACTTTCCGAATACAATTTGCGCGTAATCGTCAGCGGCTCCGGCTCGATTGATCCGAAAGCGCACATTTTTACGAAACGATTTTCGCCGGTGATTATTCTGACAACCCAACGGGCCGGGAAACAGATTGAAAAACTCCGCGCGGTTGCGGACGACGTGAAAATCTGCGGCGCGAACGAAATTGATTTTCGCGAAGCGCTCCTGTGGCTGCGTGAAAAATGGAACGTGAAACGTTTGCTCTGCGAAGGCGGCGGCGAATTGAACGTGGCGCTCTTCCGGGCGCGGCTCGTGGACGAACTGCACCTGACAATCTGCCCGACGATTTTTGGCGGAAACACCGCGCCGACTCTGGCGGACGGAACCGGAAATGCAACGCTTGCCGATGCCGCACCGCTTGCCCTTTCATCCTCAAAACGCATCGGCGACGAAATGCTTTTGGTTTATCGCGCCATTGAGCGATGAATCTCAAGGATTCGGAATTTGAAACCGCTAATCTTCGCTCATAAACGCCAACCTGGAAATTGGAATAGGAATTATGAAAAATTCATTTCATACCATGTGAACTGGAACGATGCAGTTGAAATGGGAGCGCGCCCGCCCCGGGCGCAATCAGCCGCGCCCTCGCGGCTGATTTTGTGGCGTGGAAATCGTCGAACCATTTGGCATTGAATTGCGCCGTAAAGTTCGGCGCGCGGCGCGCCGAACTGCAGCCGAGGGCGGCTGCGCTCCCCGGAAAATGAGTTATATAGTTTTAAATAGCGGTTATCAGCGGTTCAATAAACGAATTGGAGAAATAGCGAATTAAAAAAAGAGAAAAGCCGAACTCGAAGTTCGGCCTTTCTCTGAGAACAAAGCGCTTGAATTTTTGCTGCGCCGGCTTTTTCCATTGGATGCGGCGCCGCAGTCAAACGCCTATCTTCACACACGCAACCTGCATTTCTGCATCGCAATGACGTGTTTAGAATAACGCGCGCCGCAATTCCCTCCAGTCCCCATTACTGGGGACAAGTTTGGGAAATGCGAAAAACCGTTATTTGCAACGTGTTTTAAATTTTGAAAACCGCTTCTGCCACAAGCTCAAATTCGAACCACAGCGATTGAATTTGAATGTTCGACAAAAACCACCCGTCGGAATTGATTGAATCCCCTGCTCTTTTGGACAACCATTCCGTTATGGCGTTTGAAGGCGAAAACAACGAAACTGCGGCGCGCATTTTGATCGTTGATGACGATGCGGGCCAGCGCGGTCTTTTGAATTCGTTCCTCCAAAGTCAGGGATTTGAAACCGTCGTTGTTGAATCCGGCCAGCGCGCTTTGGAGACGCTTCGCTCCGGAAAATTCGACATGATGATTTCCGACGTTCGGATGCCGGGAATTTCCGGTTTGGAAACGCTGCGTCAGGCGCGTCAGGAACACGCGACGCTTCCCGTCCTGCTCGTCACGGCTTACGCGGACATTCGCGAAGCGGTCGGCGCAATGCGCGACGGCGCGCTGAATTATCTGGCCAAGCCGATTGATCTGGATGAATTGCTCGCGCTGGTTCAACAAGCCACCGGCGTTTCCGAATCCGTTCCGGTCAAGTATGAAGAAAAACAATTGCCCGCGTCCGTCGTCGCGCAAAGTCCGCTCACGCAAGCCGTTTTTCGCGACGCCTCGCTTATCGCGCCGTCCGACACGCGCGTGCTCATTACCGGCGAAAGCGGTGTTGGTAAGGAAATTCTCGCGGACGTGATTCACGCGTGGAGTTCGCGCGCGGCCGGGCCGCTGGTGAAAGTGAATTGCGCGGCAATTCCCGAGACGCTTCTCGAAAGTGAATTGTTCGGACACGAACGCGGCGCGTTCACCGGCGCGCACGCGCAACGCATCGGGCGATTTGAAGAGGCGAACAACGGCACGATTTTCCTGGATGAAATCGGAGAAATGTCACCGCAGCTTCAGGCGAAGTTATTGCGCGTGACGCAAAACGGAACATTTCAACGCGTGGGATCGAACCGCGAATTGCGGACGAACGCGCGTATTCTCACCGCGACAAATCGCAATCTCGAAGAACTCGTGCGGGAAGGAAAATTTCGCGAAGACCTTTTTTATCGCCTGAACGTGGTGGAACTGAACATTCCGCCGTTGCGCGAACGGCGCGAGGATATTTTGCCGCTGGCCAGTCATTTCATCGCGGAGTTCGCGAAAGGCCGCGCGCGATTTTCGGACACCGTCGCCGCGGGTCTGGAGCGCTATCCCTGGCCGGGAAACGTGCGCGAACTGCGCAACGCTATGGAGCGCGCGGTTCTTCTTTCGCGCAGCGAATTGATTCTGCCCGAGCACCTGCCTTCGCGCGTTCGGGAAATTGCGGGGCAGGTTTCGCAGCCGGCACATTTCGGGGACGCGGCGCAACTCGAAGGCATCGAGCGCCAGGCGATTCTTGCGGCCCTTCAAAAACACGAGTTCAATCGCACTGAAACGGCGAAAGCCCTCGGCATCAGCCGCCGCGCGCTGCTCTATAAATTGCAGCGGTTTCGGAAAATGGGATTTGAAATTGACGCGCAGTAAAACGCACGAATATCCCAGGCATTATCGCGCAAAAACTTTCCGGATGACTTCTTCAATCGGCACTTCCTGAATATCAATGTCGCTCACGGGCAATTCGTCGAGCAACGCTTTGCAAACCGGAATCACGCGATCGCGCTTTACTTTCAACGTCACCGATCCGGCGTCCTGTTCGACGACGTCGCCGTATTTCAGCAGGTTTTCGGATGAAAACCGCGCGGATTCCTCGAATCGAATCGTGACCAGCTTGAAATCGGCAAAGCGATCCACCACTTCATCGAGCCGCCCGTCGAAGGAAATCGTGCCGCGATCAATAATGATCACCCGCTCGCAAAGCGCCTGAATATCCGCCATGTAATGGCTGGTCAGAACGATGGTGGTTTTCTGCTTTTTGTTGTGTTCGCGCAAAAATTCGCGAACGGTTTTTTGCGAAACGACGTCGAGTCCGATGGTGGGTTCGTCGAGAAATAAAACTTTCGGACGATGCAACAGCGACGCGATCAATTCCATTTTCATCCGCTCGCCAAGAGACAATTCGCGGACGGCGACATTGAGTTTGTCGCGAACGGCAAGCAGTTCGGTCATTTCCGTGACGATGTGGTCCAGGTCCTTTTCCGAAATGTCGTAAATCTTCGCGTTCAGTTCCAGGGATTCGCGCGCGGGCAAATCCCACCAAAGCTGATTTTTCTGGCCGAGCAACAACGCGAATTGCCGGCGATAGGCATCCTCGCGCTGCCACGGGATGTGACCAAGAACGCGCGCGGAACCGCCGCTGGGATAAAGCAGACCGGAAAGCATTTTCAGCGTCGTGGTTTTTCCCGCGCCATTCGGTCCGAGAAAACCGACGAGTTCGCCGGATTCAATTTTGAAGCTGACTTCCTTGACCGCGACGGTTTGCTCGTATTGCCGGTGAAACAAGCCTCGGATCGCGCCGCCAAAACCCGGTTGCTTTTTGTAAGTGCGAAATGTTTTGGTCAGTCCGTTGACTTCAATGGCGGGCATGAAAGAAGTTTCGAGTTTTTAATTTCTGGGTTTCGGTTTTCTGACGACGTTTCGGCGGAAAATACAACTCGAAATTCAAAACGCCAAACTCGAAACTTCAGCGCATCAACTGTTTTTCAAGATAGCTGACGACCTGGCGAATGCTGGGATCCACTTCCATCCGGTCTTTTACGAGTCGGCAGGCGTGCAGAACGGTCCCATGATCCCGTCCGCCAAAAGCTTCGCCAATCGCGCTCAACGAGCTTTCGGTCATCTGGCGCGAGAGAAACATCGCGACCTGGCGCGGAAACGCGATGTTTTCCGGACGGCGTTTGCTGGTCATGTCCGCGAGGCGAATGTCGAAATGTTCCGCAACTTTTTTCTGAATGACTTCGATGCTGATCGAGAAACGGCCTTCCTCGTGCAGAATTTCGCGAAGCAAACCTTCCACGACTTCGATGGTCAGGGTTTTTCCGGTGAGCGACGCGTAAGAAGCAACGCGGATCAGCGCGCCTTCGAGCCGGCGAATATTCGTGCGAATCCGGTTCGCGAGGAAATTGATGATGTCGTCGGGCAACACAACGCCCATGATCTGGGCTTTTTTGTGGAGAATCGCCAGCCGCATTTCGACATCCGGCGGCTGAAGATCCGTCACCAGACCCCATTCGAAACGGGAAACCAGCCGATGCTCGAGGTTCTGAATTTCGCTGGCCGGACGGTCGCATGTGAGGACGATCTGCCGATGCGCCTCATGCAGCGCGTTGAACGTGTGGAAAAATTCCTCCTGAATGCGCTCTTTGCCCGCGAGAAATTGGATGTCGTCAATCAGCAGCACTTCGGTCTGGCGATATTTTTTCCGGAATTTGACGAGTTGATTGTTCTGAATGGCGTCAATGTATTCGTTCGTGAATTTCTCGGAGGAAACGTACGCGACGCGCGCGCCTTTTTTATTTGCCGTGACGTGCTGGCCGATGGCGTGCAGCAAATGCGTTTTGCCCAATCCCACGCCGCCGTAGAGGAACAATGGATTATAGGATTTGCCGGGCGCCTGCGCGACAGCAAGCGCGGCGGCGTACGCAAAATTGTTGTTATTGCCAACCACGAACGTGTCGAACGTGTTCTTCGGATTGAAAATTAAATCTCCGCCGTGCGAATTGCGTTCAACGACAGGCGTCTTCGGGCGTGGCGGAG
The DNA here is from genome assembly GCA_035701135.1 of Verrucomicrobiia bacterium. Taxonomy (GTDB): domain Bacteria; phylum Verrucomicrobiota; class Verrucomicrobiia; order Limisphaerales; family DASXHY01; genus DASXHY01. Next base: position 2,801 of record DASSNZ010000415.1, on the reverse strand, counting down.
TTACGGCGGTGGCGGTGGAAATGGGAGCAACGGGAGGCGGCGCGGCGCCAATCTGAAAACGAATCTGCAACTGGCGTCCCGCGGACAGAGCGACCACGTCCTGAAGCAAACCCATGTAATTGTCCTTGAGCCAGACTTCGCAGAAATCATTGGCGACCTGAAGAACGAGATGATTGCCGTCAATGCCGGACGCGGACAACGGCGCGAACCAGAGATTATAGGTGTCCGCCGTGAGCATGGAACGCAATTGTTCCTGCGCCGAACACCAAATTTTTTCTGCGGAAGCCTGCATTAATTTTTCCCGAAGCCCGGTTTTCCGGGCGATTTATTCACCTGTTCTCTGACCCCGACCAAAACACCGTTTTTGAGCGGCGCCTGCAATACCAAAATTCATTTCAGCCGATAAAATCAGCCGGCCGCTGCATTTCCGCTGTTCAACCGACATTTTCAATTCCTCGCAACATAATTAAAATCAACAACTTACAATCAAAATTATTTTTGAATTCTTGCGTCTTTCCCTCGTTGCCTTTCCGCCGCCGGACGGGAGCCGGCGCCGGCAAAGTTTTTATTCCATGCGCCGTGAAGATACGAGGACAACATATTAACTTTTATTCACCAGTTATTCACAGCTTGTCTATCGTCAATAGAATCAAGTTGTTTCTTCGTTTTTGGCGGCGAAAAAAGCGCCGCGGCGCGGCGCTCCGACGCAAAGGATTTTTTTAGACGTCGTAATAAAGGAAGAACTCGTGCGGATGCGGACGCAACCGAAGCGCGTCGTGTTCCTTGCGTTTCGCGCTGATCCACATCTGGACAAAATCTTCCGTGAAAACATCGCCTTTAAGCAGGAACGCGTGGTCTTTTTCGAGATGATCCAAAGCTTCGCTTAAACTGCCGGCGACATTCGGAACTTTTTTCAATTCTTCGGGCGGCAATTCGTAAATATTTTTGTCCAGCGGCTCACCCGGTTCGATTTTATTTTGAATTCCATCCAGGCCCGCCATGAGCAACGCGGAAAACGCGAGATACGGATTCGCAGCCGGATCGGGCGGACGATATTCAATGCGCTTGGCTTTTGGATTATCGCTATACATCGGAATCCGAACCGCCGCGCTGCGATTGCGCGCGGAGTAAGCGAGATTCACCGGCGCTTCGTAACCGGGAACCAGGCGTTTGTAACTGTTCGTTGTTGGATTGCAGATCGCGCACAACGCCCGCGCGTGTTTGAGCAGACCGCCGATGTAATAAAGCGCCATTTTGCTCAGGCCGCCGTATTCGTTTCCGGCGAAAAGCGGTTTGCCTTTTTTCCAAAGCGATTGGTGCGTGTGCATTCCCGAACCGTTATCGCCGAAAAGCGGTTTGGGCATGAAACACGCCGTTTTGCCGTGTTTTCTGGCCGTGTTTTTCACCACATATTTGTAAACCATCATCGCGTCGGCGGCGCGAAGCAGCGTGTCAAAACGATAATCAATTTCCGCCTGTCCCGCCGTGGCGACTTCGTGATGTTGGCGTTCGATGCTCACGCCCAGTTCCATCATTGTCAGGCACATTTCGGTGCGAATGTCCTGCTGCGTGTCCGCCGGAGCGACGGGAAAATAACCCTCCTTATGCCGGATTTTGTAGCCGAGATTCGGCATCTCGTCGCGGCCGGTATTCCAGACAGCTTCCTCGCTTTCAACCGAATAAAAACTGCCGTTGCTTTTCGTGTCGAATTGAACGTTGTCGAAAATGAAAAACTCCGCTTCCGGCCCGAAAAACGCCTGGTCCGCCAGCCCGGTGCTCAACAGAAATTTCTCGGCGCGTTGCGCAATGCCGCGCGGATCGCGTGAATACGCTTCCAGCGTGCCGGTTTCGGCAATCGTGCAGGTCAGGCTCAAAGTCGGCACCGCGCAGTAAGGATCAATAAACGCCGTGTTCGGATCCGGCAATGCCAGCATGTCCGACGCCTCAATGCTCTTCCATCCGCGAATGGACGAGCCGTCAAAGCCCAGTCCTTCCGAGAAAATGTCCTCCGTCAATTCCCCTGCGGGAACGGTAAAATGCTGCCACGTGCCGAAGGTGTCCACGAACTTGATGTCCACCATTTTAACGCCGTTTTTTTTCGCCATTTCAATGACGCTTTTGGGTGTGCTCATTTAAAAAATTTAGGATGGGTTAAATGTTAAACTGTCCAAAACAAAACCGCCGCCGAAGGAAAACCGAAATCCGGTTTCCCGCCGGATCAAACCGCCTGCTCGCCTGTTTCCTCGGTGCGAATGCGAACCGCATTTTCAATCGAACTGACGAAAACTTTTCCGTCACCGATCTTGCCCGTTTTCGCCGCCTTGACGATTGCATCCACCGCCGCTTCCGCCTGAGAATCCGCGAGCACGATTTCCACTTTGAGTTTCGGCAAAAAATCCACCGTGTATTCGCTTCCGCGATAAATCTCCGTGTGTCCTTTTTGCCGGCCAAAACCCTTCACCTCGGAAACCGTCATTCCCTCAATGCCCTGGCTGGATAATGCTTCTTTTACGTCCTCCAACTTGAACGGTTTGATGATGGCTTCGATCTTTTTCATGAGTCGCGCGATTCGCAGATGCGGATACTAACAACCAGCCCCCGCCTGTAAACAGGAAAGTTGAAAAAGTAATTTTCGCCTGAAAAACCAGGCTGTTTTGCGCGTTGGAAATTGAAGATCGTTTAAATCCGCCGGCTTCGATCAAAAAGTTTTTTTCGTTCGAGCCTCTCGCAAATTTCCCATGCGGGAAAGACCTCCTGTTGTCAGCGCGCCGAATTGTTAAGCTAAATTCGAATTGTTTTTA